>NZ_JAJSZC010000517.1:0-305 GCF_036815105.1 Streptomyces sp. IBSBF 3136 | reverse complement strand
GGCACGGCTGCCACGGCGGGGACGGGGGCGGTGACCGGGACGGCGCCGGTGAGTGGGCCGGCGCCCGCCGCGGGGCCCGGAACCGGGACGGGGTCCGGGACCGTGGCGGTGACCGGAACGGCGTCCGTGAGTGGGCCGGGGCCCGTTGCGGGCGCAGGGTCCGTGATGGGAGCCGGAAGCGTGGCGGGGTCGGGCGCCGTGATGGGCGCCGGAGTCGCGGCGGCGTCTCGGACCGTGGCGGAGCGCGGAGCAGAGAGGGGAGAGGGGACCGCGACGGGGTCCCGGATGTCGAAGGGGTCCGGGAC
>NZ_JAJSZC010000516.1:0-307 GCF_036815105.1 Streptomyces sp. IBSBF 3136 | reverse complement strand
CCGCGCCGGTGGTGCCGCCGCGCCCACCCCACCGCCCCGAACCCGAGCCGGGCCGTGCCGAGGCCGCGCCGGTGGTGCCCCCGAGTCCGTCCCACCGCCCTGGTCCGCAGCCGGGCCGCGAGGAGGCCGCGCCGGTGGCGCCCCCGCTTCCGGCCGGCCGCCCTGGTCCGCGGCCGGCCCGCGACGAGAGTGCGTCTGTCGTGCCCCCGCGCCCCGGGCACCGTCCTGGCCCTCGGCCCAGCCGCGATGACACCGCGCCGGTGGTGCCGCCGCGCCCACCCCACCGCCCCGAACCCGAGCCGGGCCG
>NZ_JAJSZC010000515.1:0-311 GCF_036815105.1 Streptomyces sp. IBSBF 3136 | reverse complement strand
GGCCCGGGCCGCCTCGTCCCGGCGCCGGTGGAGCGACTCGGCGGGCAGGCCGCCCGGGGCCACGTCCCACGGTTCGACGCGTCCCGTGTCGAACATGTCGACCTCGCCGACGCCCGCGGCGCGGAGCACCGAGGCGAGCAGGACGCCGACCCGTCCGGCGCCCCGGACCTGGACGCGCCGGGTGCGGCGGGCGGCGAGCCGGGCGAGTGCGTCACCGGGCCCGGGGGTGGTCAGGGACAGCGTGGCGAGGTCGGGGCGCAGCCGCTCCAGCACCTCGGTCCGCTCCCGCAGCGCGTCCGCGGCCGGGCCAC
>NZ_JAJSZC010000514.1:0-317 GCF_036815105.1 Streptomyces sp. IBSBF 3136 | reverse complement strand
GCCCCCGCCACTCCGACCCGCGCCCCGCCCCGGACACCACGAGTGACGTGATCCGCTGGGCGGCCTTCAGCTGCGTCCTCGTCCCCGTGGTCCTCGTCTGGTACGGCACCTCCTTGGCGGGCGCCGCCGGCACCGCCTTCGGACTCGCCGCCGTCACCGCCGCCTGCCGTGTCCTGCTGCGGCGGTCCGAGCGTTGCGCCGCGCAAAGAGGCGGACGTCACACCAAGGGATAGACACCGGTCGACTGACCGGTTTTTGCACCCTCGAACGCTTCTTTTCGGCCAACTTCCGGATACCGCCCCAAGGGGGTCCCACCC
>NZ_JAJSZC010000513.1:0-318 GCF_036815105.1 Streptomyces sp. IBSBF 3136 | reverse complement strand
CCACGACGCCACCCGCCCCTCACCCCGGCCCGAGAACCCGGACCGGCACGCCGCCCACACCGACCACGGCGACCGCCACTGGCCCGGACGGAGGGGCGGCGACGCTGACCACGCCCGGCCCCGGAATCGCGACGACGGCGGGCGCCCGCCCTGGGACGGGATCTCCGGCCAGGACGGCGTCCGCGACGGGTGCGGCGACCGGTACCGGACCGCAGGGGCGGGCGGCGACCGTGACCACGCCTCGCCCTGGCACCACGACGACGGCCGGCGCCCGCACGGGGACGAGGCTCCCGGCCGGGACAGCGCCCACACCCACCC
>NZ_JAJSZC010000512.1:0-326 GCF_036815105.1 Streptomyces sp. IBSBF 3136 | reverse complement strand
CTCCGGAACTCGCTCTTTCCGGCAGCCCCGCCCCCCGGCATCAGGAGCACGGTCACTCACTTCCGCACCCCTTCTGGCATGGACCGGTCAAATCTGTCACGCTTTCGGCAGTCCGTGCCCTGACCCCATGGGCGCGGCGCACCTCTCCGCACAGCGATCGCGCAACCCCACCAGCGGCCGCTCCGGCGCACCCCGGCCGGCCCGGCGGCCATCCGAGCAGGCCGGGACCCCGGCCTTCGCAAAGGAGCAGTGTGTGAGACCGACCCCCCACAAGGCCCTCGGCGCAGGCGTGCTCACCGCCGCCGCGCTGGTCGCCCTCTCCCTCC
>NZ_JAJSZC010000511.1:0-342 GCF_036815105.1 Streptomyces sp. IBSBF 3136 | reverse complement strand
CGTGGTGGGGGGAGCTTCTCGGGCTTCGTCGGTGCGGGGGGTCTCGGCGGTCTCGGGGGTCTCCTCGTCGCCGCTCGCCGGGCGGTGTTCGGGGATGGAGGGCTCGGTGCGGGCGTCGGCGGGTCCGGCCTGGGGCGGAGGGCTCGTCGTGTCGTCCTGGCCGGGCCGGGCATCCGGACGCTCGTCGGCGCCGGAATGTGAGGCAGGGGCCTGCGTCGCGCTCGGCCCGCCGGCCTCGCTACGGGTCCGGCCGGTCAGCCGGCTGCGCAATGACGAGGTGCGGGGAGGTGCGGCGGACGGGGACGCGTCCGCCGTAGGCGATGCGGGGGCCGGGACGGGATC
>NZ_JAJSZC010000510.1:0-351 GCF_036815105.1 Streptomyces sp. IBSBF 3136 | reverse complement strand
CCACCGTCGTGACCGGCCGCGCAGTTCCCCGCGCCCCTGGGTGGGCTGCCGTACCCGTCGGACCAAAGCTCGGCCACTACGGCGCCCCGGGGGGCCAGGCCCATGGCCCCCCGTCCCACCGCCGTGGCCGGCCGCGCAGTTCCCCGCGCCCCTGAGTGGGCTGCCGTACCCGTCGGATCGAAGCCGGGCCACGACCATGGGTGCGCGCGCCCCTGGGTGGGTTGCCGTACCCGTGGGATCGAAGCCGGGCCACGACCATGGGTGCGCGCGCCCCTGGGTGGGCCGCCGTGTCGGCGGGTCGAAGGTGGCCGGAGCGGTGCCGCGGGCGCGTACGGCGGGCAGGGGGTGGGG
>NZ_JAJSZC010000509.1:0-370 GCF_036815105.1 Streptomyces sp. IBSBF 3136 | reverse complement strand
GGGGGGGGGGGGGGGGGGCTGGGGGGGGGGGGGGGGGGGGGGGCCCCCGCCCGCCCCCCCCCCCCCCCCCCCCCCCCCCCGGCCCGTTCCTCGTGGCGGCGCGGAAGGCGTCAGGCTTCCGCGTTCTCCATGCGCTCCCGCAGGCTGCGCGGGCGCATGTCGGTCCAGACCTCGTCCACGTAGGCGGAGCACTCCGCCTCGGTGCCCTCCTTGCCGACGGGGTGCCAGCCGGCGGGCACCTCCACGTCGACGGGCCACAGCGAGTACTGCTCCTCGTCGTTGCGCAGCACCTGGTAGCGGGTGTTCTCGTCCATGTCTGTCGGTCTCGCTCTCTCGGTTCGGGGCGGTTCGGGGCGGTTCGGACGTGGGG
>NZ_JAJSZC010000508.1:0-382 GCF_036815105.1 Streptomyces sp. IBSBF 3136 | reverse complement strand
CACCCACATCTCCACCCACCCTGTGGACGCACCCATGACGACGCACACCGCGACGACCCCGTCGTACGCCCAGCTCCCCATCATCGACCTGTCCGCCGCCGACCGCGGCCCCCAGGCCCGCGCCCTGCTCCACGCCCAGCTGCACAGCGCCGCCCACGACGTCGGTTTCTTCCAGCTCGTCGGGCACGGCGTCACCCCGGCCGAGACCGAGGCGCTGCTCACCGCCATGCGCGCCTTCTTCGACCTCCCCGAAGCCGACCGGCTCGCTCTCGACAACGTCAACTCCCCGCACTTCCGCGGCTACACGCGCATCGGCGACGAACGCACCCAGGGCGCCCGCGACTGGCGCGACCAGCTCGACATAGGCGCCGAACGCCCCGCC
>NZ_JAJSZC010000507.1:0-651 GCF_036815105.1 Streptomyces sp. IBSBF 3136 | reverse complement strand
TTCTGGTTCTTCTGCTGGCTCTGATCCTCTTCGGTGCGGGTTTCGCGCTGAAGGCACTGTGGTGGATCGCGGTGATCGTGCTCATCGTGTGGCTGCTGGGCTTCGTCGCCCGTTCCGCGGACAGCGGCGGCCGCAAGGGTCGCTGGTACCGCTGGTAGACGTAAGCCACCCGGCGCGAGGAGCGCGCCACGCGCGAGAGTGAGTGGGGGGGGGGGGGGGGGGGGGGGGGGGGGGGGGGGGGGGGGGGCGGGGGGGGGNCCCCACTCGCGTAAGCAACGTGCGCCAGCGGTTGGGAGGGATCGGGCGTATCGGGCGCATCGTAGGGTACGTGAGGTATGCAACGGCCCCGCGGACCCAGCAGTGGAACCCTGCTCCTCCTGTCTGCGGGGCCGCTGCGCACGGCGGCACGGGCAAAGCCCGACAGACGGGAGCCGGGCTGGAGACCCCTCGACGTCACCCTTGACGGTGGTCCGGACGCCAGGACGGAGTCCGCCTACTGGCCCCCGGACACGACCAACCTGTACGGGTGGCGCCCGACATACTGGCGTGGAACCGAGTCGTAACACCCGGCCCGAGGTCTACCGTGGGCGGCTCCCTCACAGGGGGGAGAATGCCCCGTCGGCCGGGGACGGGGTCCGTGGGCCGCGGGGG
>NZ_JAJSZC010000506.1:0-429 GCF_036815105.1 Streptomyces sp. IBSBF 3136 | reverse complement strand
AACGAGAACCCCTTAGGGGCTTGAGTTCCAGTGGCCTATGGTGTAATTGGCAGCACGACTGATTCTGGTTCAGTTAGTCTTGGTTCGAGTCCAGGTAGGCCAGCTCGCAGAGCTCATCTGCAAAGCCCCCGTTGTGTAGCGGCCTAGCACGCTGCCCTCTCAAGGCAGTAGCGCCGGTTCGAATCCGGTCGGGGGTACGGATCTCGATCAGTACGAGATCGCTAGGGCCCCCGTTGTGTAGCGGCCTAGCACGCCGCCCTCTCAAGGCGGTAGCGCCGGTTCGAATCCGGTCGGGGGTACGACTGGTCTAAACCATCATTGGTCTATGGTGTAATTGGCAGCACGACTGATTCTGGTTCAGTTAGTCTTGGTTCGAGTCCAGGTAGACCAGCTCGGATCTGCGGAAACGTAAGATCCTCGCCCCCGTTG
>NZ_JAJSZC010000505.1:0-457 GCF_036815105.1 Streptomyces sp. IBSBF 3136 | reverse complement strand
GGGCTCGCCGGGGGGTGGGGGACGATCATGCGGCCATGCTGCGGCACGCGGATGAGAGCCGGCCGGGAGAGACGTGGGAACCGGCTGTGGAGTAGCACCCGGGGGCGGGCGGAGAGTTGCGGATTCCGTGTGCCGAACGGCCTTTTCGTGCACGCCTGTCGACCGTTCTGCGACCGTCACATCACTTCGCGTATGGATACCGCCGGTAACCATTGCCGAATCTCCGGGATGTGAGGTCCGGTCATTCCGTCGCCTTGTTTCCCGTGAGGCGCCTGTGCCAGGGTGAGCCCTCCCATGAGGAGGCAAAGGCCGGGCCCGTTCCCCGCCGAACGGCGAGGTCAGACCCCTCTGGTATGCACCAATCAGGCGCTGCATTCCCGCAGGACGGTATTCCGGAAGCCGTCCCGCGGACGGAAAGGAAATGGTGCTCCGTGCAGTCCCCCCACCCCCCACACCC
>NZ_JAJSZC010000504.1:0-462 GCF_036815105.1 Streptomyces sp. IBSBF 3136 | reverse complement strand
TCCCGCGGCGACCGCGACGAACTCTTCGGCGGCTTCGGCGCCTCCTGGCGCGGCGCCTTCGTCGGCGGGGAACTGCTGGTACGGGCGGTCACCCAGGGCCCGGCGGGGGAGCGGCTGCCCGGGAACTTCCCGGAGTACCAGCTCATGCCCTGACCGCGCACGCCGTGGCCGAACGATCACCGACCGTACGGGCGCGCGCCGGGGGGGGGGGGGGGCCCCCCCCGGGGGGCCACGCCCGAGGGGCGCGGGTCCGCCGCGGCTCTCACAGCCGTTCGAAGCAGCGGCGCAGCTCCCAGTCGGTGACGGCCGCGTCGAACGCCTCGATCTCGACGGCCGCCTGGTTGGCGTAGTGGGCGAACGCCTCCTTCCCGAACGCCTCCGGGGCCAGCGCGCTGGTCTCCCACAGGGACAGCGCCTCCCGTAGGGTGCCCGGCACCCGTTCGGAGTCCGCCGCGTAGGCGT
>NZ_JAJSZC010000503.1:0-462 GCF_036815105.1 Streptomyces sp. IBSBF 3136 | reverse complement strand
GCGCCGCCCCGGGGAGCGGCGGGCGCCGGGGAACCGGGCCGGGCCGCCGCCGGACGAGCGGCGGAGCCACCCTGGCCGCCACCGGCGGGCGCGCCCGCGAAACCCCCGCCTCCGTACGCCGCGCCGCCGCCTGCGCCGAAGCCGGGGGAGCCGCCGGCCGGCGGGGCCGCCGAGCCGCCCGAGGGGTCGACGAGCGCCTCGATCTTCCACTGCACGTTGAACTGCTCGGCCAGCGCCTGCCGCAGCACGTCCTCGCTGCCGCTGCTCGCGAAGTTGTCGCGGGCTCCCGCGTTGACGAAGCCGAGCTGGAGGGTGGTCCCGTCGAAGCCGGTGACCTGGGCGTTCTGGCTGAGCAGGATCCAGGTGAACCGGCGCCGGTTCTTCACTGCCTCCAGGATGTTCGGCCAGAGCATGCGGGGATCGACGCTGCCGGGGGGTGCGGCCGCGGCCGGGGCCGGGGCC
>NZ_JAJSZC010000502.1:0-507 GCF_036815105.1 Streptomyces sp. IBSBF 3136 | reverse complement strand
GGGCACCAGGTCAGCCGTCCGTGGGGGCCTCGATGGTGCAGTCGGCTCAGCCTTGTGCTCCCAGTCGCTAGCAGCGCATCCGCCTGGGTCCGGGAGCAGCAGATGAGGGGCCCGATGCCGGGCACGGTTCGGGCCCCTCATCCACGCACGCCGTCCACGGGGGAGATGTCGAGGACTCCAACCTGGAGGTGCCGGCGGTATGAGCGCGGCAACGGCTCGCCGGTGGTGGCCTGGCCCGTGCGGCCAGAGCATCTCGGCGACGGCTTGGTGGTGCGGTTGGGCCCTTCCAGCGAGCCCGTCGCAGCGCTGATGTCCGGGCGGCGGGACCGCGCCCGTGCCTGGCTCGTTCGTTTCGCGTACATACTGCGTACGAAGTGCGCACGCTGCATCATGCTGGCCATTCGCCCCCCCCCCCCCCCCCCCCCCCCCCCCCCCCCCCCCCCCCCCGCCCACACCCCCCCCCCCCCGCCCCCCCCCCCCCCCCCCCCCCCCCCCCCCCCCCCCCCC
>NZ_JAJSZC010000501.1:0-509 GCF_036815105.1 Streptomyces sp. IBSBF 3136 | reverse complement strand
CGATGGCGGGGTCGGGCAACGGTGACGCGGCGCGGGCGAGACGGGGGAGAGGCGCGGGAGTGGCGGCGGGACCGAGGAGTGCCGGGTCCCGGCCGACCTGCCACCGACGGAGACCCATGCGCTCACGCCCCCGGCCGGCTCGCCGCCCCGGCGGAGACTGCTGCCCCGGATGGTTTGCCGCCCCCGCGGAGACTCACGCCCCCGGCCGGCCTGCTCCCCGGGCGGAGGCTGGTCCCCCTCGGTCGGTCGGCCTGCCGCCTCGGTGGAGGCTGATGTCCCCGGCGGGTTCGCTGGTCCGGTGGAGGTTGATATCCCCGGGCGGGCTCGCTGCCTGGTGGAGGTTGACGTCCCCGGCGGGCTCGGGCTGCCACGCCCGGCTGGCCTGCCGCCCCGGACGGAGGTTGACGTTCCCGGCGGGTTCGCTGGTGCGGTGGAGGTTGACGTCCCCGGCGGGCTCGGGCTGACACCACCGGCCGGCCCGCCTCCCGGCGGAGCTGACACCCCCCGAC
>NZ_JAJSZC010000500.1:0-541 GCF_036815105.1 Streptomyces sp. IBSBF 3136 | reverse complement strand
GGCGTGGACCGCTCCGGGGGGCCGGGCGGCTCCGCGGGGACCGGGCCGCCGGGACTCGGGAGCACCGGCGGCAGCGGCAGCGGGAGCGACACCGGTGGCGGTGCCGGGCCTTACCTGCCGAACAGGCCGTACCGGCCGCCGAATCCCGACACCAATCCCTACCTCAAGGTGCCGCGGGAGCTCGGGAGGGAGCCCGAGGACGCCCGGCCGCCCGCGGCCGGGGACGACGTGTACGGCGCCCCCACCGTCGTTCGGCCGCTCGGGCCGCCTCCCCCGCTGCCTCGCGGCCGGGGTCGCGCGCGGGGCCGGCCGGGCGGACACGACTCACCGGACGACGGGCCGGCCGGACCTCCCCCGCCGCCCCCGCTTCCACCGCGGCCGAAGGGCGGCCCGCGGCGGTGAACCCGGCCCGGCGGCGGGCACCGGTGTGCTCCTCACCGCGCCCCGGGGCCCCGCCCCGTGGCACAGTCGAGGTGGGACCGGAACCGTGCCGCGCCGTCCGCGCCGTCCGGCCGTCCGCGCCCTCTGCGCCGTCCGGGCG
>NZ_JAJSZC010000499.1:0-563 GCF_036815105.1 Streptomyces sp. IBSBF 3136 | reverse complement strand
CCCCCCCCCCCCCCCCCCCCCCCCCCCCCCCCCCCCCCCCCCCCCCCCCCCCCCCCCCCCGGGCCGATGGGCGAGCGCCTCGAGGGAGCCACCCGGCCCGGGCACTTCGACGGCGTGCTGACCGTCGTCGCCAAACTGCTGCACCTCACCCGCCCCGACGTGGCCCTGTTCGGGCAGAAGGACGCCCAGCAGCTGGCCCTGGTCCGGCGCATGGTGCGGGACCTGAACTTCGGCGTGGAGATCGTCGGCGTACCGACCGTGCGCGAGGCGGACGGGCTCGCCCTGTCCAGCCGCAACCGCTACCTGTCGCCCGACGAGCGCCGCACCGCCCTCGCCCTGTCCCGGGCCCTGTTCGCCGGGCGCGACCGGCACGCGGCGCAGGAGGCGCTGCGCGCCCGGGCCCGCGAGGTGCCCTCCACGCATGCGCGTGCCGAGGCGCTGAGCGCCATAGGGGAGTCCCGCGCGGCGGCCGACGCGCACGCCGTGGCCACGGCCGCCCCCGGCGGCCCGGGGGGGGGGGGGGGGGGGGGGGGGGGGGGCGGGGGGGGGGGGGGGGGGGGGGG
>NZ_JAJSZC010000498.1:0-568 GCF_036815105.1 Streptomyces sp. IBSBF 3136 | reverse complement strand
GGAGGGGCGGGTCACTGCTTCCAGGGGCCCATGCGGTCCAGGCGCCGGCGCTGCCGGCGTGCGGCGGACGCGTCCAGGCCCTCGCCGCGCGCGGTGAGGTGGTCGGCGACGGCGGCGCGGTGCTCGACGGGCTTGTGGTCGTCGTACTTGAACTTGGCCCGTACGCCGGTGATCTCCAGGCTCAGGCCGCGGATGCCGGACAGCATCCGGCCGTAGGGCGGCTGGTCGACGGCGACGGCGGCGTGGTCGCCGTCGGGCTGGAAGTGGGCGAGCTGGCGGCGCAGCAGTTCGGCCTTGGCCTCGGGATCGTCGACGATGGCGGCCCGACAGGTGAACTGCACGGCCGCGTAGTAGCTGGTCGGGACGCCGTCGAGGGGCGGGGTGCCGGCCGGGGCGCGCCACGGGCCCGGGATGAAGGCGTAGTCACCGATGACGGTGAGGACGACGCACGGGTCGTGCTCGATCGCCTTCCAGACCGGATTGGGACGGGCGAGGTGGACGAGGAGGCGGGGCCCGTCGCAGCTGAAGTGGGTGGGGAGGACGAGGGGCGGGTGGCCGGGCAGTCCGT
>NZ_JAJSZC010000497.1:0-611 GCF_036815105.1 Streptomyces sp. IBSBF 3136 | reverse complement strand
GCGGTGCCCTGCCCCGCCCGGCCGACCTTCCCCCGGTCGCGCGGGTCGCAGCGGCGCGGACGGTGGCCGCGGTTCTCGCGGTTCGCCCGGTTCAGTGGTGCGTGTACCTCCGGCGACGGCCGTGCAGCCGGTGGACGGCGCCCGCGCAGGCGGCGGCGATCAGCACGCTCCCGGCGACCAGCGCCGGCACCGAGTCGGTGAAGGTGCCGCCCTCGCCCGCCTGGACCCCGCTCTGCACCGTCGCCGGGGAGCAGTCGTCGTCCGCGCCGTCGCGGGACCCGCGGCAACCGTCCCCATGGCACTCCCCCTGGCCCCGGCACTGGGCAGCGCCGTCGCCGCAGTCCCGCGCGCTCCCCCCGCACTCCCGGCCCTGACCCTGAGCTTGCCCCTGGCCCTGTCCTTGGCCTTGGCCCTGCTCGTGCCCTTGGCTCTGCCCCTGGCCCTGCGGCTGAGGCTTCGTCTGGGGCTGAGGCCGTGCAGACCCCGGTTCCGACCCCGTACCCGACCCTGTCGGCGGCCGCGGAACCTGCCCGAGCCCCTGACCCTGCTCCTGACCCTGCCCGGCCCCTTGACTCTGCTGCCCCGCCCCCTGGCTCTGGCCCTGTCCCGAC
>NZ_JAJSZC010000496.1:0-771 GCF_036815105.1 Streptomyces sp. IBSBF 3136 | reverse complement strand
CTCCCGCCCTCTCTCCCGCCTTCTCTCCCGCCCTCTCTCCCGCCTTCTCTCCCGCCTTCTCCCCGGCCGCCGGCCCGCAGCCGGTGTGCCGCAGCAGAACGCCGGCGCCGGCGTCGTCGGCGACCGAGGTGACAATGGGCTGCCGGCGCAGTCCCGCGAGCAACTCCCGGCGCCGCCCGGACAGGTCCTCCCAGCACAGGCAGGTCCCGGTGACGGTGAGAACGCGGACGTCACCGCGAGCGAAGAGCACGGCCACCACGCTCCACGGACCAGCCACCACGCTCCACGGACCGGCCGCCGGGCCGGCGGGCCGGCGGACCGACGGCCGGCGGCCGGTCCGCCACACCGGCGTTCAGCACCCCGGAACCCGGTACCCGGGCCATGGGCATGCCCTTGCCGTGCGCGGCGGCCAGAGGCGGGCCCCTGCCGTCCGCGGCCGCGAGGGGCGTGCCCCTGCCGTGCGCGGCCGCGAGGGGCGTGCCCCTGCCGTGCGCGGCGGCGAGGGGCGTGCCCCTGCCGTGCGCGGCGGCGAGGGGCGTGCCCCTGCCGTGCGCGGCGGCGCCGGCGCACAACGGCCCTCAGGGCCGACCCGGCGTCCGCGCGACCGGGAGNCGCGGCGGCGCCGGCGCACAACGGCCCTCAGGGCCGACCCGGCGTCCGCGCGACCGGGAGATGCGGCCCCGGGACCGGGAGGTGCGGCCGCGGCCGGCCCTGAACGCGGCGGCGCCGGCGCACAACGGCCCTCAGGGCCGACCCGGCGTCCGCGCGACC
>NZ_JAJSZC010000495.1:0-646 GCF_036815105.1 Streptomyces sp. IBSBF 3136 | reverse complement strand
CCTGCGGCACTACGACGGCACCCCCCTCGTCCTCCACCATCCCGGCGAACCGCGCACTCCCCCGCCGCCGCTTGCGCGCCTTCCCCCCGGAGGCGGACGATTCGTCCCCGACGGGCAGCGGGAGGCGGCGCTCGGCATCGGCCCCGGCGGCAGTGGCCCCGGAGACACCGGGCGGCTCGTGCCGGGGAGCGGGGGCGCCGGTCCGCTCGGTGAACCAGGAGGTCCGCGCGCCCTCGGAAGCCATGGGCCCCTGGACACCGGCGGCCGACGGGTCGGGGGCGAGGACGGTGCCCGGTGCGGCGCGACCGGCACCCGGGGCGGCAGGTCCGGCAGCGCCGGACGCTGCCGTACCCGGAGCCGAGGCCGGCCCGAGGGACTGGTCGGTGAACCGAGGTGCCCGCCCGGCACCGGAATCCGTGGCCCCGGGAGCGCCGGACACCGGCGCGCCGGAACCTGCCGGACCGGGGGCGAGGACGGCGCCCGGTGCGGCGGGGGCGGAAGCCTCGGACGACGCCGGACGCCGGTCGGTGAGCCGGGGTGCCCGTTCGGCTCCGGGAGCCGGGGGTTCGTGGGCAGCGGACATCAGCGGCCCGAACCCTCCCGGGCCGGGCCCGGGACCGGCGGCCGGGGCGGCGGGGGGGGGGGG
>NZ_JAJSZC010000494.1:0-671 GCF_036815105.1 Streptomyces sp. IBSBF 3136 | reverse complement strand
CCGACCCGCCGCCCCCGCAGCTGCGCCGTCACAGGGCGGCGGCCCCGACCCGGCCCGTGCGCACCGCCTCGCCGAGCGCCGCGAAGTCCCGGTCGTTGCGGTCCGCGTACGCCTGCGCGAACCGGGCCAGCGCCCGGTCGAAGCGGTCGCCGCGCCCCAGGTAGGCGGCGATGGCCACCGGGTCCCCCGAGCGGGCGTGGGCCCGCGCCAGGGAGGCGCCGCACACCTGCCCGAACAGGTTCAGCAGGTCCGGGCCCATGGTGTCCGGCCGGGCGATGCCCTTCCAGTCGCGCAGCTGGCGCAGGTAGAAGTCCCGGCCCTGCCCGTCCAGGCCCACCATGCGGGTCCAGCCGAGGAAGATGTCGCTGGTCGTCTGGATGAGCCGCTGCCCGGCCACCACCCTGCGGCCCTGGTTGTCGTACCGTTCGCCGCCCGTGTGCGCCGCGAGGACCGACTCCTGGGCCTCCTTGGCCTGCAGCAGCAGCGGATCGTCGTCGTCCCGCCCGAGCAGGAGCAGGATCCAGCACCGGGTGCCGACGCTGCCGACGCCCACCACCTTCCGCGCCGCGTCCACCGGACGGTAGTGCCGCAGCAGATGCCGCCGGTCCGCGGGCAGTGAGCGGGCGTACCCCTCCAGCAGCGTCCCCAGCTCCTTGTCCTCGCCGTCCCCG
>NZ_JAJSZC010000493.1:0-680 GCF_036815105.1 Streptomyces sp. IBSBF 3136 | reverse complement strand
CGCCTCCGGCGAGGGCGGGACCCGGTCCACCGGGCAGAGCGGGAGCGGACAGCCCGCGCCCACCGGCCGCCGGCGGCACGCCCAGCGCGGTCCCGCGCGCGGCGCCGCCGGCGACGGCTCCGCGCGGACCGCCGCCGACGGACACGCGCGCAGCGGGGGCGAGGGCCAGGGCGCCCCGCCCCGGCTCCCCGTGCGCGGCACCCACGAGCAGCGGCCCAACCCCGCCGAGGCCGTGCCGGGCATCGGCGCGGACGACCGCCCGGCGGTCGAGGCCCACGCGGGCATCCTGCCCACCCCGCGCACCGGCGCGGTGCGCGGCACCATGGACAAGCCCCGGCTGCCCCGTCGCCGCGCCCAGGAGCACATCGTGCCGCAGCTGCGCGGCGGCCCGGCGCCCCGTCAGGAGGGCGACACCGTGCCGGGGCACGACCCCGGCCTGATGGCGGCCTTCCAGCGCGGTATCGGGCTCGCGGAGGCACAGCAGAGCGTGGAGCCGGCCACGGCCCCGTCCGACGGGCGGGACCGGCACCCGGACGGCCGCGACCCGGACACCCGCGACCCGGGCGCCGGCCTCCTCGAACCGGCACCCCCGCCCCGCACGCACGTCCCCGCACCCGCGACAGAGGGCGCCGGCCGCACCGACGGGAGCGCACCGGCCGGATGAACGCCCTCCCCAGCCC
>NZ_JAJSZC010000492.1:0-732 GCF_036815105.1 Streptomyces sp. IBSBF 3136 | reverse complement strand
GCCGGGGCGCGGGCGGTGGTCAGGCGGGGCAGGTGGGCGCTGGCGCGGCGGGCATTGGGACAGGTCAGCACGTGGTCAGCAGCGGAAGAGGCCGCCCCGTGGGCCGGGCTGGCTTCGCGCAGAGGGCAGTGGAGGGCTGGTCAGGTGCTGGAGCATGGTGCGCAGCCGGGCGGGGCCGGCGATGTCGGGCAGGTCGCCCTCCTCCCGGCGCAGGGCCGCCGACGTTCCGAAGTTCACTGCGGGGCATTTGCCCGATGCTGGCGAGCGGCCCGGTAGACAGCGATGAGGGTGGTGAGGCGCGGGTTGAATCCCTCTGCCTCCTGCAGGGCTGCATCAGGCATCGGGTCGTCCACGGCATAGCCGAGGGCGGGGCATCCGATGACGTGCCCGCGCAAGGCGTCGAGGTGATCGAGGAGAGCAGCGCGGCGAGCCTGCTCGGGGTTCAGCGCGTGCAGCCACGCGAGGCATTCCGGTGTGGTCTCGGGGCGCAGGGGCAGGTCACGGCGAATGCCGTCGGCCCTCTCGGTGAGGATGTTCCACACGGGCATACGCAGCGCCGCGACCAGTGTGTCTGGTGCGGACTCCACGGTGGGCGTCATGTTCTCCACAGTCGCAGCGGCCACTGACAGCACGATGCACCGCGGGCACCAGGTCAGCCGTCCGTGGGGGCCTCGATGGTGCAGTCGGCTCAGCCTTGTGCTCCCAGTCGCTAGCAGCGCATCCGCCTGGGTC
>NZ_JAJSZC010000491.1:0-745 GCF_036815105.1 Streptomyces sp. IBSBF 3136 | reverse complement strand
GGGAGGGCCCCTCCCCCGGTTGGTCGGCCGCCGGTGTGGGAGGAGCGGCCGTGGGCGGGGAAAGTACCGCGTATGGCGCGTACCGCAACTTCCCTGCTTCCCGATGGACTTGTCGCCGTCCAGCCCCTGCGGCAGAAGCGGTGTGCCCGGTGCCGGCGTGGGCCGCTGTCGCTGGTCGTGCTGGAGGACGGGGCACCGTACTGCCTGCACTGCGCGGACCTCGGGCATCTGGTGTTCCTGCCACGCGGTGACACCGCGCTGACCCGCAGGGCGCGGGAGGAGAGTGCCTTGTGGGCGGTGGTGGTGCGGTTCAACCGGCGCAGGAGCCGGTACGAGCGGCAGGGGCTGCTCGTGGAGGAGGCGGCCCTGGTCCGGGCCGAGGCGCGGTGCCTGGCGGACGCGGAGGCGCGGCGCCGGCGGCGGGCACGGGACGCGCGGCGCCGGGCGGTGGAGGACGAGCGGTTCGCGGCGGCGTTCGCGGCGGAGATCCTGCGGCTGTTTCCCGGGTGCCCGGCCGAGCGGGCCCGGGCGATCGCGGGGCACGCGTCGGCGAGGGGCAGCGGGCGGGTGGGGCGCAGCCCGGCCGGGCGGGCGTTGTCTCAGGGCGCGGTGATCTCGGCGGTGGTGGCGGCGGTGCGGCACGTGGACACGCCGTACGACCAGCTGCTGATGCGCGGTGTGGCGAGGTACGAGGCGCGGCGGAGGATCGCCGCGACCGTGGAGAGTGTGCTGCGGGGGTGGGGAG
>NZ_JAJSZC010000490.1:0-746 GCF_036815105.1 Streptomyces sp. IBSBF 3136 | reverse complement strand
GCCCCCGCCCCCGTCCTCGTCATCGGCTCCCCGTTCCTGTGGTGGATGCGCGTCGGTGAGCTGCGCGCCGTCCTCGCCCCGGTCGTCGCCGGTACGGGCCCCTCCGCGCACCCCGACATAGCCGCCGCCCGCCGCTTCGTGCGCGGTCTGGACGCGACGGTGGCCGTGGCCTCGACGCCCGGCCGGTGCCCGCTGACCCGGGGCGTGTGCGCGGTCCTCGGCTGGGTCGCCCGGCTGCTGCTGCGCGGCTGCCGTGAGCACGCGGTGCTGATGGAGCGCGGAGTCGCGGCGGCGGCGGCCGAGCGCGCACAGGCCGTGGACTACGGCCTGCGGATCGTCGCCCAGGAGCAGGTCGGGCTCGCCTACGCGGGCTGGGACCGGCTGCTGACCCGGGTGGCGCTGCCCGCCTGGCGGATGGGCCGCTGGCCCTCCCGGCTGGACGCCGGCGTCGTGGCGGCGCTCACCGAGCTGTCCCGCCGGGACCGGCTGGCCGAGGGCTTCGCCTCCCGCCTCGGCGAGCGCCCCGCCTGCGACCTCCTGGAGGAGCCGGGTGCCATCGACGAGGCCGCCTCGCTGCTCGCCGCCCGCCTCTTCCACGGCGGCCCGGCCGAGTGCGGCCCCGACTGGGCCCCGGTGGACTGGCAGGCGTACCCGGAGGAGGTCGTCGACCGCACCTGGCGCGCGGACGCGGCCCGGCTGCACCGCGTCCTGGACTCCCTCGGCGTCCGCCCCGCCCCCGGCTCCCC
>NZ_JAJSZC010000489.1:0-759 GCF_036815105.1 Streptomyces sp. IBSBF 3136 | reverse complement strand
TGGATGTGGATGTGGTGGAGGGGCACGGGACGGGGACTGTTCTGGGTGATCCCATCGAGGCGCAGGCGTTGTTGGCGACGTACGGGCAGGGGCGGTCGGAGGGTCGGCCGTTGTGGTTGGGGTCGATCAAGTCGAACATCGGTCATACGCAGGCTGCTGCGGGCGTGGCCGGGATCATGAAGATGGTGCTGGCGATGCGGCATGGTGTGTTGCCGCGGACCTTGCATGTGGATGAGCCGTCGGGTCAGGTGGACTGGTCGGCGGGTGCGGTGGAGTTGCTGGCCGAGGCCCGGGAGTGGGTGGCGGTTGAGGGGCGTCCGCGTCGGGCGGCGGTGTCGTCGTTCGGGATCAGCGGGACCAACGCCCATGTGATCGTCGAGCAGCCACCGGCCGTTGAGGTGGCACCTGTCGCTGACGATGTCCGATCGGTGGCATGGGCGCTCTCCGGGAAGACGCCCGAGGCCCTGACCGCTTCCGCCGGCCGGCTCAGGGCGTACGTGGCGGAGCGGAAGGCGCTGCGTCCAGTGGACGTTGCCTGGTCACTCGGCAGGCGTGCGCGGTTCGGGCACCGGGCCGTGGTGGTCGGGTCGGAGCGTGAGGAGTTGCTGCGGGGGCTGAGTGATGTCGGTGCGCTGCCCTCGGTCGCGGGCAAGCTGGCTTACCTCTTCACGGGGCAGGGTGCGCAACGGCTCGGGATGGGTCATGAACTGGCCGGCCGTTTCCCGGCGTTCGCGTCGGCCTTCGACGAGGTGGCCGCGG
>NZ_JAJSZC010000488.1:0-769 GCF_036815105.1 Streptomyces sp. IBSBF 3136 | reverse complement strand
CACCCGCCCGGTAGCCCCCTTTCCCGACAGGAGAACAGCCCCCATGACCAGCGGCACGAGCGGCAGCAGCGGCAGCGACGGCACGAGCGGCGCCGGTGTCATCCGCGTCCTCGTCGCCGACGACCAGCAGATGGTCCGGCAGGGCTTCACCGTGCTGCTCAACACCAAGCCGGACATCGAGGTGATCGGGCAGGCGGTGGACGGCCGGGACGCCGTCGCCAAGGTCGCCGAACTGACCCCGGACGTGGTGCTGATGGACATCCGGATGCCCGAGCTGGGCGGCATCGAGGCGACCCGGCTGGTCACCGCCGACCACCCGGGCATCAGGGTCCTGGTGCTGACCACGTTCGACCTGGACGAGTACGTCTACGAGGCGTTGCGCGCGGGGGCCGCCGGGTTCCTGCTGAAGGACGCCTCGGCGGACCAGCTCGCCGAGGCGGTCCGGGTGGTGGCGGCCGGGGACGCGCTGCTCGCCCCGGGCATCACCCGCCGGCTGATCGCCGAGTTCTCCCGCCTGGACGGCTCCCCGCGGCCCCCGCTCAGACAGCGGGTGGGCGAGCTGACCGAACGGGAGACGGAGGTCCTGGCGCTGATCGCGCAGGGCCTGTCCAACGCGGAGATAGCCGGCCGGCTGGTGGTGGCCGAGCAGACCGTGAAGACGCACGTGGGCCGCATCCTGGTGAAGCTGGGCCTGCGGGACCGCACCCAGGCCGCGGTCTTCGCCTACGAGTCTGGCCTGGTCCGCCCCTCCGGCTACTGACCCCCGGCC
>NZ_JAJSZC010000487.1:0-772 GCF_036815105.1 Streptomyces sp. IBSBF 3136 | reverse complement strand
GCCGCGACGGTCGCCTCGGCCCGCACCGGACGCCCGAGCCCGTCTGTCCGTCCGCAGAGCCGGCCGGCCGCGGCGGTCGCTGCCGGCCCGGACCGGAAGCCCGGCCCGGGTCGGCCGTCGGCCCGCCGCGAGGGCGCGGCAGCCGTCCCCCGGGCCCGCACACGCCCCCCTCGAACCGGAAACACCGTGGCGGAGCGCACCCGGGCCGCCTCGTGGGCGCCGGGGCGCCGACCCGCTAGCGGCAGGTGAACCTGGCCTCGGCCCAGTCCGCGAGGGCCGCCTGGGCGAAGACGTCGTGGTGCGGCTCCACGACGAGCCGTACCGTGCGGCGCCCGGCCAGGCCGACATGGACGGGCACCGCCTCGTCGTGGCCCTCGACCGGCGCGGACCGCCACAGCCGTACCCCGTCGGCGTAGACGGAGAAGGTGACCCGGCCGAGCCCGAGGGTCAGGTCGTCCACCCCCACCAGGGCGTCGTAGGACGTGCAGGGGCGGTTGAGGTCGACGGTGACGGAGGACCGGCCGTGCACGGTGACACCGCCCGCGTACCGTGTGCCGGCGACCGACATCCCGTGCCGCTTCCACACCCAGTCGCTCTCGCCCAGCCGCATCTCGGGCTTGGTGCCGTCCCCGCCGAAGTCGTACCTCAGCCCGTTCCACGCGTAGACGACAGGGGCCGGCGGAGGAGGGGGCGTGGGCGTCCGGTGCGGGCCGAGGCGACCGTCGCGGCCTCGCGGGTGGACGACGGCGCCGGTCGGCGGGCGGGCGTGGCC
>NZ_JAJSZC010000486.1:0-803 GCF_036815105.1 Streptomyces sp. IBSBF 3136 | reverse complement strand
GGCGGGGGGCGGGGCCGCCACGGCGGGCCGCATGCGGTCGATCTCGGCCCGCAGGCGGCCGCGCGCCCGGTGCAGGCGCATGGCGGCGGCCCGGCTGCCGCAGCCCAGCGCCACGGCGATCTCGTCGGCGCCGAGTTCCTCCCAGGCCGCGAGCCGCAGCACCTCCTGGTCCGCCGGGGAGAGCCGGTCCAGGGCCTCGTGCACCCAGGAGCCGGGGCCTTCGGCGTCGGGGCTGCCGACGATGTGCCGGCCGTGCGCGGTCTCGTCGTTGCCGATCCGGTTCACCAGCCGGCGCCGGCGTCCGTAGCCGCGTACCGCGTTCGCCAGGCAGTTGCGT
Source organism: Streptomyces sp. IBSBF 3136 (assembly GCF_036815105.1). NCBI lineage: Bacteria > Bacillati > Actinomycetota > Actinomycetes > Kitasatosporales > Streptomycetaceae > Streptomyces > Streptomyces sp. IBSBF 3136. The sequence goes on along the minus strand of NZ_JAJSZC010000486.1, from coordinate 466 downwards.
GCCACCCCGTACAGCCAGGGCAGCGGTGCCTCGGGCAGGTCGCCCCAGCGGCGCCAGGCGACCGTGAACACCTCCGCCACCACTTCCTCCACCTCGTCGGCCCGCCCCATGAGTCGCCTGGCGACATAGCGGCTGACCGCCCAGTAGTGCTCGCGATAGGCAGCGGCGAAAGTCTCGTCGTTGCTCATGTTCCGTTCGTGTCCGGCACCGTCCGGATCGTCACACCCTTCTCGCGTGATGCTCGTCGCGCCGCCCGAGTGTGACCGACGCGCGGCCCGCGGACACAGGCGGGGCGTGAAGAGGATCAGAGACACCAGGGCCGTACAGTGGCTCACCACCACCGATCACAAGACGATCGGGACGCTCTACTTGGTCACGTCGTTCGCGTTCTTCCTGATCGGCGGCGTGATGGCGCTGCTGATGCGTGCCGAGCTGGCGCGTCCGGGCCTGCAGATCATGTCGAACG
>NZ_JAJSZC010000485.1:0-808 GCF_036815105.1 Streptomyces sp. IBSBF 3136 | reverse complement strand
GGGGTGCCGCTGAATGGGGGGTTCGGGCGGCGCGTACGGTGTGTCGCGCCGCCGAAGGCCCCGCCGGGATGGCAGCCGGCCGCACCGGGTCGCCCGTCAGGAGCCGGATGCCGGTTCCGTCGGCGACTTCCAGCTCAGCCGGACGACCAGCTGTCCCTCCGCCGCGCCCTTGGCGATGACGGCGCCCGCCTCCGCGCTCAGCTTCACGCCGAACTCCAGTTCCACCGAGTCGGGGCGCAGGGTGCCGTCACGGAAGACGCGCAGCGCGGACTGGGCGGCCGCGCGTACCCCGTCCAGCGCGCCCTCGAAGGTGCGGGCGGTCTGCGCCGCCGGGCCGCCCTCGCCGCGGGAGACGAGCCGCGTCCCGCCGGTGCTGTCCGTCTCCTCCACCGTCACGACGGCGCCGTCCTCGGTGGTGAACTCCATCAGCCTGTTCATGGCGTCGCCCGTCCCCCGTGTCCTTGATCCCCTACCGGCTCCATTGTGACGGACGGCCGGTGCGGCTGTCCGTTCCTCCGGCCGCGCGGGAACGCCTCCCTGGCGGGAAGCCGCCAGGGCACTTTTCCGCCGCGACCGCTCAACAGCCTTGAAACACAAGGCACATGAGACTCGTCCCAGTACTCGGCGCACCAGGACGGACCCCCCGGACGAGAAGAGGCGTGCATGAGGAGAGGACCAGTCGGACGCGGTGCGGTCCTGCTGTCGGCAGGGCTGGCCGTCGCGGCCCTGACGCCGGCGGCACCGGCGGCCGCGACGACCGTCACCGCGGAACGGCACGACGCCGGCACGGGAACCCACGGCTCCGAAG
>NZ_JAJSZC010000484.1:0-833 GCF_036815105.1 Streptomyces sp. IBSBF 3136 | reverse complement strand
CCCCGGTGGCGGGCAGGCGCCCCCGCCCGGCGGCTGGCAGCCACCGCCCTACGGGGGCGGGCAGCCGCCGCCCCCCGGTGGCGGCCCGTACGGCGGCGGTGGCCCGTACGGCGGCGGTCCCCACGGTGCCGGTGGCCAGGGCTACCCCGCTGACCCCCTCGCGGGCATGCCACCGCTCGCCGACAGCGGCAGCCGGACCCTCGCGCGGATCATCGACATGATCATCGTCGGGATCGTCGTGTGGCTGCTCACCCTGGCGTTCGGCGTCCGCGCGTACACCGTCAACGGCACCGGGACCGAAGTGGCCCGGTCCATCGGGCAGTCCATCATCGCCGCGGTCTGTTACGTCGCCTACGACACCTTCCTGATCGCCAGGACGGGGCAGACCCTCGGCAAGAAACTGCTCAAGATGCGGGTGGCCAACCTGGACAACGGCTCCACCCCCGCGACCCGGACCTCGCTGAACCGGGCCCTGGTGCTGTGGCTGCCGTTCGCCTTCTGCTGCGCCTGCGTCTGGACGGCGATCTGCGGCGGCTGGAGCTTCTTCGACCGGCCGTACAAGCAGGGGCTGCACGACAAGGCGGCCAAGACGGTGGTGGTCAGCACCCGTTGACGGGCGACCGCTGATCACGAGCCGGTGGTCACTGGACCGGCGGCTCGCGACACCGGCGGGTACGAGAGCGGCGGTTCCGGGACAGTCACGGAACCGCCGCTCTCTTACGTGCCGGCCGGTCCGGTCAGAGGGTCGTGGGTACGCGTTCCTGCTCGCGCGCGCCCTGGGGGGGGGGGGGGGGGGGCGCCCGGCCCGGGGGTGCGGGTGGGGTGGTGGGGGT
>NZ_JAJSZC010000483.1:0-849 GCF_036815105.1 Streptomyces sp. IBSBF 3136 | reverse complement strand
CCACAGGCCCGGGCCCCGTCGCCCCGCACCCGCTCCCGTCACAGGCCCGGCCTCCCGCCGCCCCACACTCGGCTTGCCGCCGCAGGCCCCGGCCTCCCCGGCCGCGCCACGCGGCCTGCACCCCGACACCCAGCCACAGGCCCGGCGTCCCACCGCCCCACACTCGGCCTGCCGCCGCAGGCCCCGGCCTCCCGGGCCGCGCCACGCGGCCTGCACCCCGACACCCGGCTCACCGCCGCAGGCCCGGGTCCCGCCACCTGACCCGCAGCGCTCGCCCCTCGGCCCCGATCTCCGGCTCCCCGCCACGCGGCCTGCGGCCCCGGCATCCGGCTCCCAGCGGCCCAGCGGCCCAGCTTCCGCGCCACGCGACCCGGCCCTCGCTCGCTCGCTGCCCCCGCCTACCAGTGCCCGGGCCCCCCACACGTGCGCCAGGCCTCGCGCCCCTCGCGACTCACCCCAGGGCGACCCTCTACGCCCGGCCCGACACCCGGCTCACCGCCACCACGCGGCCTCCGACCCCCGGCATCCTGCTCGCCGCGGCCCAGCGGCCGTCTCCTCGGCCCAGCCTGACGCGGCGGGCCTCGCTCCCGAGCGCCATCGATGCTCGGCCCCATACCCGGCTAGCGCCCCCAGGCCGGGCCTGCCACCCCGCCGGTCAGCCCGGGGAGACGACGCGGCTACTCCAGCGTCCCGGCGCCGTTATCGCCTCCAGGCGCCCGGCCGGCCGGGCGGGCGGCCACCGTTCCTCAGTTCGGCGCCGGCGGACCAGCAGGCGCCGCCTCTCGGCAGCCCGTCGGTCATACCGCGTCCGCGACCGGCTCGGCGGCCGGTGTGGTCGGTGGGGCGGGC
>NZ_JAJSZC010000482.1:0-859 GCF_036815105.1 Streptomyces sp. IBSBF 3136 | reverse complement strand
GGAGTGGGGGGCGTGGGGGGAGTGCTGGTCATCGGCGCGCTCACAGGGCTTCGAAGGTGTCGGTCCGCGCGCGGTGCGTCCGGACGGCGCCGGTGTGCACCTCGTAGTACCAGCCGTGCAGGTCGAGCCCGCCCCGCGCCAGCCCGCGCTCGACGCAGGGGTACGAGCGCAGCCGCAGCAGCTGGGTCAGGACATGGCTCTGGACGGCCTCCGCGACCTCCGGGTCCGCGGCCGCGCCGGCCGGGCGCGGGGTGGCCTGCGCCAGCCAGTCGCGGACGGCGGGCACGGCGGTCAGGTCGTCGCCGCGCACCAGCGCGCCGACGGCGCCGCAGTGCGAGTGGCCGCAGACGACGATGTCGCGGACGCCGAGCACCTCCACGGCGTACTCGATGGTGGCGGCCTCGCCGGTCGGGTGCTGCGAGGCGTACGGAGGGACGATGTTGCCCGCGGTGCGCAGCTCGAACAGCTCGCCCGGGCGGGCTCCGGTGATCAGGGCCGGGACGACCCGGGAATCGGAGCAGGTGATGAACAGGACCTGCGGGGACTGGCCTTCGGCGAGCTCGGCGAACTCCTCAGGGCGCTGTCCGAAGGTACGGGCGTTGTCGATGAGGGGCTGCATGTGTGGACTCCTCCTGGCGCGCCGCACCGGCGCGTCGGGCTTGCACGACGTTCGTGGGTGTGGGGGAGGGAGCCGTCCCTCAGCAGCGGAGGACCTGGAGAGCTGCCGTGGAGTGGGCTCTGGAGGATCTCGTCGTCCGGTGGTGCGGGCCACCGGCCGCGGGGGGGGGGGGGGGGGGGGGGGGGCGCGCGGGGGGGGGGGGGGGGGGGGGGGGGGGGGGGGGGGGGGGGGGGGGGGGGG
>NZ_JAJSZC010000481.1:0-3936 GCF_036815105.1 Streptomyces sp. IBSBF 3136 | reverse complement strand
GTCTGGAACTGGCTGGGCGGGGAGGCGATGTCCTGGGGCGGGTACTTCGGTGTTAGCACGGTGGTTCTCCTTCCGGGTTGGTCAGGGGTTGATGAGGGAGCCGACGACGGGGCCGAGGTAGCTGTGCGCGATGAGGTAGCCGCCGAGGAGGAGCACGGCAACGAGCCACCACGACGGGCGGGCGAGCTTGATGCCGAGGTAGCCGACGATGGCCACGGCCAGCCAGAGCGGAACGTCCATGACGGGGGTCTCCTTGTCAGGCCCGGCAGCGGTGGGTGCGGGCGGCGAGTTCGGCGCCGGCGCGGGTGGAGTAGTCGGCGTCAAAGCCGCAGCCCGGAGCGGTGCAGGCGGCGGTGTGCGTCTCGCGGCCACGGCCGTCGTAGGACGTACCGACCTGCACCGGGCCGATACGGATCACGTTGCGAAAGCGGCGATAGGCGGACACGAGCGAACCTCCCTTCAATCAGGTGAGCTGTAGCTGTGTGGTGATCGCGCGAGTCATGTCCTCGGGCAGGCCGAGGCGAGCCGAGAGCGTGTCGGCGGGCATGGGGGACCCGGTGGACGCCTGGTGTGCTTCGGCGAGCTTGCGGGCGTGGTCCACCAGCGCGGCCGGGACGACCGGGACAGGGGCCGCGGGCTTGACCGGTGCCGGTTCGGGCGCGGGAGCCAGTTCCGGAGCCGACGCGGGCGCGGGTTCGGCCGCACGCTCGACTGCGATGTCCGGCACGGCCGGTTCTTCGACTTCCGCTGCGGCCGGAGCCGTGGTGGGCGAGTGCACCAGGAGGGTGCCGCCGAGGAAGGCCAGGGCGGGCCAGCCCNGGCCGGTTCTTCGACTTCCGCTGCGGCCGGAGCCGTGGTGGGCGAGTGCACCAGGAGGGTGCCGCCGAGGAAGGCCAGGGCGGGCCAGCCCGCCACGAGGATGCGCAGCCAGGCGGGCACCTGGTGCAGGTCGAGGAGTCCGGCGGTGGCGATGTTGGCGCCGAGCGAGGCGCCGAGGGCGATGACGAACCAGGTCCAGGCCGAGCGGTCACGCCGGGCGGTGCGCAGTCGGCGCCAGGCCGCGACCAAGAGCAGGTCGACGGAGACCGGGTAGGCCCATGCCTTCCAGCCGGACTGGCCGGCCGCGTTGGCGAGGTCGTGTAGGTGGGCGAAGGACAGCGCACCGGCGATCACGGCTTGGATGAGGACGGGGTCCGGGCGGATGGACGAGCGGGGCATGCGGGGTACCTCCCGTCAGGGTCGGTCGGGGGCCGCTACTCGGTGACCGGTCGCGGCTTGACCAGCGATGGGCCACCCGCCGGTACCTCAGCGGGCGCGGAGGGGCGGAAGGGTTCGAGGAAGGGCAGGTCCGGGACCAGGTGGGCGAAGGTGCGGCACGCGGCGATCACTTCGTCACGGGAGACGGCCGGGGTGCGGATCTTCGACCAGCCACCCGAGGTGTCCGCCGCGACGGCGGTACCCGGGCGTTCCATCGGGATCAGGCTCGCGGCCGGTACCGCGTCCGGGGCGACGTCGGCGAGGCCCATTTCGGCGGTCTGCTTGTCGTTGACGCGGTGCACGACCCGGCCGGTGAGCTGGGCGCGGAGCATGGTGGCGCCCTTGCCCAGGTCGGAGCCGAAGCGCTGCCCGCAGATCTCCAGGTAGATGCCGGCCGCGCGGGCCATCTGCGCCAGCCGGATCAGTGCCGTCACGATCCGTTCCNCGGAGCCGAAGCGCTGCCCGCAGATCTCCAGGTAGATGCCGGCCGCGCGGGCCATCTGCGCCAGCCGGATCAGTGCCGTCACGATCCGTTCCCGGCGTTCCTCATCCTTCCTGGAGGAGATCAGGAAAAGTTCCGCGATCTCGTCCACCAGGACGACCACGGGCACCGGCCGCAGATGGTCCGGCAGTTCCCAGATATCGGAGACACCGTGCTGACTCAGCAGGTCGAAGCGGTCTTCCATCTCTGCGACCAGCACCCCGAACAGCGAGGCGGCATCGTCCGGAGTGGTCACCAGCGCAGAAAGGCGCGGCGCATAGCGCGCCTGCTCCACGCCCCGTTTGCAGTCCACCCCGACGAGAGCGACCGGGAGTTGAGCGAGACCTTTGATCAGGTTCCGTTGGTACATGGACTTGCCGGACTGGTTCGCGCCGAGGGTCAGTGCCATCGGGGCCTTGCGGTAGTCCCGCTCGAACGCGGTCCCGTCCTCCCGCAGGGCGACCGGCACGATCATGTCGCGCGGCTCAGTCTGGCGGGGCATCCGGACGCGGCGCAGCACGTCGTAGCCGGTCATCCGCAGTTCCACGAAGCCCGGTTTCGTCTCCACCACGGTCACCGAGTACACGCCCCAGGCGTGCCGCAGCCGTTCGGAGGCGGCGGCCACGTCGGCGGGCTCCAGGCCGGCCGGGAGTCGCAGCGTCACCCGCAGGCCCGTCAAGGTGCCTCGCACCTGGCGGATCTTCGGCGGAACCGGCTGCACCTCCCGGCGGGCGANTCACCCGCAGGCCCGTCGAGGTGCCTCGCACCTGGCGGATCTTCGGCGGAACCGGCTGCACCTCCCGGCGGGCAACGTTGCGGGTCACAAACGCCCGCAGACCCGACGGCCGCACCGTCAGCCCGCACACATCCATCGTGGCCCGGTAGGAGAACCCGAACCGGGCCAGCGTCACCGGCAGCCCCATCGTCGCCCAGTACGCGCGCGGCGCCCGCACCTTCGCGTAGCCGACACCACCGGCGGCGGATAACCCGGCCGTGGCCTCCAGCCACATCGTCAGGTCGCCCATGATCAGGCCATCGGGGTGATCGCGATGGCACGGAACGAGATCCCGTGACGCTTCTCGCCGTTGAAGGTGTTCTCCCAGTCACGGGCCTTCAGCCCCGTCACCCGCACCGGCATTCCCGGCGTCAGGCCCTCGGGGTAGCCCGTCTCCGGGACGGTCACCTGGTAGAGGTTCCCCTCCCCCTCGTCCGAGACCAGCAGGCCCACCGTGGACAGACCCACGTTCGGGTTGTCCCGGTCCATCGCCTGCTCGCCGGTCTTCTTGTTCGCCATCTTCGGTTCCGGCGCGGTCGCCACGAACACCACGGCGGTCGAGAGGTCGATCTTGAACGACGGCATGAAGTACTCCCAGTGTCGAAGCTCCGGAGCAGCCCAAAGAAGAGCCGCTCTGCTCGCTGTCCTAGGACNAGGTCGATCTTGAACGACGGCATGAAGTACTCCCAGTGTCGAAGCTCCGGAGCAGCTCAAAGAAGAGCCGCTTTGCTCGCTGTCCTAGGACTGCGAGCGACCTGAGGAGACTTTGGCACGCAGTCCCAGGACTGTCAACAGTCCTGGGACTGTGCTTGACTTATTGCGTCGAGAGGAGTCAGGCGATGACGCCCAAATGGCGGGAGCTGGCTGACAAGCTGGCTGAACGGATCAAGCAGGGTGAGTACCCGCCAGGCCAGCAGCTTCCGCAGATCAGGGAGCTAGTTGCACAGGGCGAGGGCTCCAAGTCCACCGTCCATCAGGCCTACAAGGCACTCGAAGCCGAGGGCTTGGTGACGTCCTCCCGTGGACACGGGACCGTCGTACGGCAGAGGGTCCCGCTCAAGCGACTCGGCATTGCCAGGTACGACAAGGCCAAGTGGCGTGACGGCGACGAGGTGGCTTTCATCGCGGACCGCGTGGCCTCCGGTCGCGGCTACCGCCGGAATGAGCAGACCCAGAGCGTCAGCCTGGTAGAAGCCCCGCCAGCAGTCGCAGCAGCACACGGGCTGCCCGAAGGCGCCCAGGTGTATGCGAGGGCTCGGCTGGTGAAGGAAGGCAACCAACCGACCCATACTCTGACCAGCTACTACCGACCCGAGCACGTCGAGGGGACGCGCCTGGTGGACCCCACTCCAGGACCGGCCGGCCGCGGCGGTGGCTTCCGGGTTCTGTACGACGCGGGGTACGAGATCGACCACATGAAGGA
>NZ_JAJSZC010000480.1:0-895 GCF_036815105.1 Streptomyces sp. IBSBF 3136 | reverse complement strand
ACCCGGGCCCCCGGCCCGAGAGCCGACACGGTCAACTCCCGCCCGGCCAGGAGCTGACGGCTCGACAGCCGCCTCCCCCGGAACCGACGCATCGCGGCGGCCCGCACCCTCACGACCCACTACAGCCGGGCCTGCCGCACGAGAGCCGACAGCCTCAACTCCCGCCCCACCGAAAGCCGGAGACTCGGCATCCGCCTCCACCGGAGTCGGCGCATCGCGCAGGCCCGCGCCCTCATGGCCCGCCGCAGCCGGTCCCCACGCCCGACGGCCGACACCATCAACTCCCGCCTCATCAAAGGCCGGAGACTCGGCAGCCCCCTCCCCCGGAGTCGACGCATCGCGCCGGCCCGCGCCGTCGGAACCCGCCGCACCCGGGCCCCCGACCCGAGAGCCGACACCGTCAACTCCCGCCCCACCAAAAGCCGACGGTTCGGCAGCCGCCTGCCCCGGGAGCGACGCATCGCCGCGACCCGCACTCTCGGAGCCCGCGGCAGTGGGACCCCCCGCTCGGCCGCCGACGCCGTCGACTCGCGCCTCTCCCGCCGCAGAAGGCCCGGTAGTCCTTCGTCCCTGGGCGAGCGCCTCACGGGTGCCGTCCTCGGGCTCCCCCGGTGCGGGGTGCGCGGCGTCCGCTTTCCCGGCGCGGGTCGGGTCCGGCTCCGGTCGTTCGGGCCTCGGTGGTGCGAGGCTCGTCGCCTCGGCCCCGGGCGGTCCTGGCGCCGTGGCCGAATCCGGGCCCGGACCCGAGCCCGGGTCCGCGGTCCCGGCCCCGGGCCCAGCCCCGGCGTGCTCCGGACTCGTCGGCCCGGGGTCCTGCTGCTCCCGGGTGGCGGCTGCTGTCGGGGCGGGACGGTGGACGGTGGTGGGCGTGTGTTCCGGCGGCGGAGGCGTGGGG
>NZ_JAJSZC010000479.1:0-920 GCF_036815105.1 Streptomyces sp. IBSBF 3136 | reverse complement strand
GGCCGTACCGACGGCGGACGGGGACGGGGACGAGAACGGACTCGGCGTCGTAGGCGGCGGAGACGGCGGGCCTGGCGGTGCCACGGCGCCGGTGTCGGTGTCCCGTGCCGAACCGCCACGGGACACCGGCCGTCCGGATGGCCGGCGCCCGGCCGTCCGGCTTCCTCGCCGGCCGGTCACGGGTCCCGGCCGGCGAGGGTGGCGGGGCCGTGCCGGTGGCGGGCCGGATGCCGGGCCGGCGCCGCACCACGCCGCCGGACGTCAGGCCCGCTGGTCCGCCACCGCGCCGGCCGCCCCGAGAGCGCCCGCCAGCGGGCGGTCCTCGACGGGCGGCACGGTCAGCGGGGCCGTGCGGGGGCGGGCCAGGGACACGTAGGCGGACACGGGCAGGGCGACCGACAGGTCCAGCCGGGCCGCGTTGAAGTAGATCCGGTCGTGGACCAGCAGGCCGGGGTCGACCACCAGCTCCAGGTCCGGGCGGAACGTGAACGGCACGACGCAGCCGCTCACGCAGCCCGACAGGCTTTCGGCCACCTCGCGCGCGGCGAAGGCCGCGTCCGTGCCGCCGTACAACTCCCGTACCCGGGACATGTCCAGGCGGCGGTCGCCGGGGACGACGGCCAGGACGTAGCGGCGGCTGCGGCGGCCGGTGCCCACCCGCACCACCAGGCACTTGGCCGCCTGGTCAAGGGGGTGGCCGCGCAGCTCGGAGGCGAGGTCCGTACGGCCCTCGGGCGCGTGCCGGATCAGGCGGTACGGGACTCGGGCGTCGTCCAGCAGCGTCAACAGGCGTTGGGAGGTGTCCGGTTGCAGGTCGAGGTCGCGCGACACGGTGAAGCCTCTCTGTGAAGGGCGGGCGGCGCTCACACCGTGACCGAGCTGCCTATATTTCTCCGCTGCGCCCCCGCACGCCCCCGCGC
>NZ_JAJSZC010000478.1:0-934 GCF_036815105.1 Streptomyces sp. IBSBF 3136 | reverse complement strand
CGGAGCACGAGCTACCGTCACCAGCCCCTGCGCCAACCACCTCACAGGCGAGGGCAAGGCCGATGGAGACCAGGAGCAGTAGCAGCAGAGGGGCGTCGTTCGAAAGTCGGCGGCTGCTGGGTCTGGCTTCGTTGTTTCATCTCACGGTCTAATGCCCTGCCATGGACGCAGGAGCGGCAGCTGTAATCGGCGCAGCGATCGGCACCCTCGGAGGGCTTGGCGGCGGGTTTGTGACCGCTATGAGCCAGGGACTCCAGCAGAGGCGGCAGCGGCAGATCGACCGAGAGCTCAGGCTGGAGGAGGCACGCCGCAACGCTTACAGCAAATGCATCAGTACTTCCAAGCAAGTGTCGTCGGCGTGGTGGAAGTTGGCAGCGAGTCTGCGCGTCGAGGGGAGCACAGAGGAGCGATGGCGTGAGCCTGCAGCCGACGCCCATGCGACGTGGGCTCCCTTCAGTTCTGCGGTGGCTGAGGTCACCGTTGTAGGTCCCAGATTCGTGGCTGATGCAGCCGATGCTCTCCGGCGGGCGATGTACGCCTTGGACATGGCTGGGACGGCTTGGCATGAGGCTGCCTGCCGAGCTGGAGCTGGTCGCCTAGAAGACTTCGACGCTCAATACATGGGAGCAGTCGAAGCAAAGCGCACACCAGGGAGCGACTTTCAGGCGGCAGCACGCAGGGCATTGCAGGCAGAGAACTAGGTATCTGCGAGCCCGGGTGAGGACGGCGGCCAGGTGGAGGTCGTGGCGGCCCGCGGCCGCAGACGAGCCAGGCATGGTGCCGTGTGCCGGCAAAGTCGCACGCGCGAGCCATCGCCATGCCTCGTCGTCCGATGGATCGCCCCTCTGCTGCTACTGCTCCTGGTCTCCATCGGCCTTGCCCTCGCCTGTGAGGTGGTTGGCGCAGGGGCTGGTGACGGTAGCTCGTGCTCCGT
>NZ_JAJSZC010000477.1:0-945 GCF_036815105.1 Streptomyces sp. IBSBF 3136 | reverse complement strand
CGGCCCGACCCGCTGCTTGCGGCGACGAGAGACATGGTTAGCGGTCGCGGAAACCCCACGCAAGAATGTGACGTACTACCCAAGGGCGTAGAAACCGAGCGAATCGGGCATCCGGCCGCTTTCTGGAGCACCCACCCGCGCCACCCCTCTACGATCCCCCTTAGGACGTGACGTGGCTCCTATGGGCGTCATCACGCGGCGGGCCGGTAAACGGGCCTCTCGAGCCGCCCTTCTCCACCCGGGGCAGGCCGGGGTGCCGCCCCGACGAACGTCACGTCCGGCGACGATCCCTCACCGATCGCGACTGCTCCACGACCCCGCCGACCCCGTCTACGCTCGGCCGATGCGGGAATACGTACACGCGATCGGTCCAGCCCTCTCCAGGGTGACTGCGAGATGCTGATGCGGGCTCGACGAGCCTGAAGGCGGTAGTCATGGGACCCCTGCCCGGCTTTCTGAGAAAGGGGTGTCCTGGCGATGGCCGACGACGCCTTCCTGTTCGTGCTCCCTGAGCGTCATCCGCTGCTCGGTGCGGCGCTGTCCGCGGTCGGTGAGCTGGAGTGCGCCGAGAGCCCGGCGGTGCTGGGCTGGCTCCACGCCCACGGCATTCCCGGCTCCTCCGAGCGGGTCAGGATCGTTCCGGCGGGCGCCGAGGTGCTCGTCCCCGAGGACGCCGAGCGACTGCCCGTCCCGCTCAGCGAGGAGGAGACGCTGCGGGTGCAGCACGCGTGTGCGCCCAGGTCCGTGACGGACATCGAGTCCGAGCTGATCAGTTTCCGGGACACCACCCAGGACTGGCAGTCGCTGGTCCACCGCGCGCTGACCGCCGGCATCCCCACGCCGCGCATCGCGCAGCTCACCGGCCTCGACCCGCTGGACATCGTCCAGGCCGTCGGCGACTGATCGCGCCGCCCCACGCCGCGGTCGCGCGGCGTGGGGCGGGGG
>NZ_JAJSZC010000476.1:0-954 GCF_036815105.1 Streptomyces sp. IBSBF 3136 | reverse complement strand
TGGGCGGGCCTGGGCTCGCCGGCCTCGGCGGGCGCAGGCTCGGGGACCACGGGGGAGGCCGGCTCACGGGCCGGTAGGGACCCGGACTCACGAACCTCGGCAAGCGCCGACTCGGGGACCGGGACCGCGAGGGAGCCCGGCTCACGGGTCCGTAGGGACCCGAACTCACGAACCTCGGCAGGCGCCGGCTCGGGGACCGGGACCGCGAGGGAGCCCGGCTCACGGGCCGGTAGGGCTCCGGACACACGAACCTCGGCAGACACCGCCTCGGGGACCGCGAGGGCCCCGGACTCACGGATCACGACGGACCCCATCTCGCGGAGCTCGAGGTACCCGGAGTCACGTGGCCCGATGGGGCCGGGCTCGGCGGCGAAGCCCAGCCGGCCGGCGTTGCGCACGACGGACCGGACACGGGCGTGGGCGTACCGCACCCGGAACAGCGGATTGCTCTCCCGCTGCACCAGATGATCGGCGGTGATGCGGGGCCGGTCGTGCGGCGCGGGATGCAGCAGCGCCCACTGGGCGGCGTCGGCACCGAGCGGCGCGGGGTCCTCCGGCGCAGGCACGGGCCGGAGGTTGACCGGCTCGCGGTGCTCGACCTCGGCGCAGCCGCCCTGGGTGGCGACGATTCGGACGACGGCGTCGGCGACGACCTCGGCCCGAGCCTCGTACGGCACCCGCAACACGACGACCTGCCCGGCGAGCAGGTCACTGTGCCCGTAGGCGGAACCGCGCTCCAGGATCTCCCGGACGAGCGCCACGACGGGGTCGGCTTCCTCACCCAGACTGATGTTGAGGAACCCCGGCCCGGTGACGACGACGTCCCGTATCCCAGGGAACTCCAGGAGATGAGCCCGCAGCACCTCGGCGACCTTGAGCGGCGGCAGCCCAGCCGGCCGAGCGAGCCGCAGAGCGACGTTGGTGGCGAAGTCCCCGCACCCCCCGGCCCCCGGC
>NZ_JAJSZC010000475.1:0-965 GCF_036815105.1 Streptomyces sp. IBSBF 3136 | reverse complement strand
ACCGACGGCCGGAGGCCGGAGGGCCAGGGACCGAAGGACAGGGACCGGATGACCAAGGGCCGGACAACCAGGGGCCGGAGGACCAGGGGCCGAAGAACCGGGGACCGAAGAACCGGCGGCCGGAGGACAGAGACCGAAGAACCGACGGCCGGAGGCCGGAGGGCCAGGGACCGAAGGACCGGCGGCCGGAGAACCGGGGACGCAAGAACCGGGGGCCTCGGCGCGTCAGCGGTTGCGGAAGCAGCGGATGGTGAGAGCCGCCGCGGTCGCCGTGAGGCAGAGGGCGTAGGCGGCCGTGACCCAGGGGGCGGGGGTGCGGCCGGCGGTGAGGCCGTGGACGACGGCGGCCAGCCACCCGGCGTAGGAGGCGCCGTGGAGGACGCGGAAGGGGCGGATCCAGCGGCGGGTGGCGAAGACGCCGCGCCAGACGCCGGTGGCGACCGCGACGAGGAAGAGGTAGCAGGCCAGGGTGCCGAGGCCGACCAGCGCGTCGCCGCTGCCCCAGCCGAGCGCCGCGGCCCCTGCGGCGACCCGGCCGCCGGCGACCTTCACACCGATGTGCAGCAGCAGGAACCCGACGCCGAGCACGCCCAGGGCCCGGTGCAGGTGCTGGGCCGCGGTCCGCGCCCGGGGCGGCAGCAGCCCGCGCAGCGCGGTCGCCAGCCCCACCATCACGGCCAGCGACAGCGCGACGAGCGCCATCACCCCGGCCATCCGGTCGAGGAATCCGCGCAGCGCCCCGCCCACGAGACCGCCTGCCACGAGCACGCCGGCGGCGGCGAGCACTCCGGCGGCCACCGCGGCGGTCCGGGGCGACGGCGTGTGCGGCGGACCGGTCCTCACCGGCACCCCCGCCACCCCGACCGCTCCCCGGCCGGCCACCGCGGGCGCGGCCCCCGCCGGGGGTCTCGTCCCCGTTCGGGCGGCGGTCGCCGGCATGGTGGTGGAGGCGGGCGTGGTCACGG
>NZ_JAJSZC010000474.1:0-968 GCF_036815105.1 Streptomyces sp. IBSBF 3136 | reverse complement strand
CGGGAAGAACTCGTACCAGGAACCGAACAACGCACGCTCGCGCTCCACCAGCAACGGCATCGCGTCCGAAGCGGTCACCAACTCCCGCAGCGGATAAGCCGCCAGCACCGCCTCCACCTCCGGCGACAACGCCGCCGCGAGCCGCCAGGCGGCCGGACGCTCCTCGTCCCGCAGCGCGGCCGCGGCCGCCACCACGACGGCCCGCTGCCTCTCGGGGACGCCCTCGGCCGCTCGCTCGAACAGTCGTGCGCCCTCGGCCAGGACCAGTTCGGTGTCGATGCCCGCGGGAATCTTGATCCGGGCGTGGTGCCGCCAGGTGCCGACGGGGTCCGACCACGCCTCGACCGTGTACGTCCAGGGGCCGGGCCGGTCCGCGGCGACGGTGGCACCCCAGCGGTCGGTGCCCGGGGCGAGTTCGCGCATCGGGGTCCAGGGCCCGGGGCGTCCCCCCGGATCACGGAGCACGACGTTCGCCGCGACGGCGTCGTGGCCCTCGCGGAACACGGTGGCCGAGACCTCGAACTCCTCCCCGACCACGGACTTGGCGGGCCTGCGCCCGTGCTGGACCACGGGGCGCACGTCGAGGACCGGGATGCGCCCGACGGCGGTGGCCACGGCCGGCCCTGAGTGCTCCCGGGGTGACGCCGGTTCGAGCACGTCCTCCACCGGCTTCCCTGACGTGTTGCCCGATGTCTTCTTTCCGGCCGTCCTACTGGTAGTCGGGGGTGCTGACGAGTGGTGCGTGGCGGGCATGACCGCTCCTGTCCGCGTCAACGAGGGTGTGGGCGGATGGCTGTGGGGAGGTGGGTCCTGCGGCGGTGCTGTGGTGTTGTGGGGTCACCGGAGGAGCCTTCCCATCCCGTTCGGGTGGGCAATCCGGCACTTTGTTAACTACTCACGCGTACGTCTACGTGCAAGACCAGCCCCTTTTTCGAGTGCCCCCCGCCCCGGTGTCCACGCCCCCGTGC
>NZ_JAJSZC010000473.1:0-1285 GCF_036815105.1 Streptomyces sp. IBSBF 3136 | reverse complement strand
TTGGCGATGATCAGCCGCTGGATCTCGGAGGTGCCCTCCCAGATCCGGTCGACGCGCAGCTCGCGGTAGAGGCGCTCGACGGGGTAGGAGCGGTCGTAGCCGCGGCCGCCGTGGATCTGCAGGCACCGGTCGATCACCCGGCCCGAGGCCTCGCTGGCCGCGAGCTTGGCGATGGCGGCCTTGGCGTGGAGCGTCTTGCGGTCCTCGGCGGAGGCCCGGTCGACCTCCCAGGCGACCTGGTGGGTGTAGGCGCGGTTGACGGCGATGTCCACGGCGCANTGGAGCGTCTTGCGGTCCTCGGCGGAGGCCCGGTCGACCTCCCAGGCGACCTGGTGGGTGTAGGCGCGGTTGACGGCGATGTCCACGGCGCAGTCCGCGAGCATCCCCTGGATCAGCTGGTACGAGGCGATCGGCGCGCCGAACTGCTCACGCTCCACTGCCCAGTCCCGGGCCAGTTCCAGGGCCCGTTCGGCGGCTCCGGTGGTGCGGGCCGCGATCATCAGGCGCTCCTCGGTGAACCATGAGCGGGTGATGTCGTAGCCCTCGCCGATGCCGCCGAGGACGGCGTCCTGGCCGACCTGGACGTCGGTGAAGGTGAACTCGGGGTGCTCGTAGACGAAGGTGTGCATGAAGCGCGGGACGCGCGTCATCTCGATGCCGGGGGTGTCCTTGTCGACGAGGAACAGCGTCGGGGCGCGCTCGGGGCCCGCGGCGGCGAGCACGATCATGAAGTCGGCGTGGTCGCCGACGGTCACGAACCACTTCTCGCCGTTCAGCACCCAGCCCCGGTCGTTCTTCGTCGCCGTGGTGGAGATGTTCTGCGGGTCCGAGCCGGCGCCGCGCTCGGTGACGGCGTAGCAGTCGCGCCGCTCCCCCTTGATCACCGGGACGAGGAAGCGCTCGCGCTGCTCCGGGGTGCAGAACCTGAGCGCGTTGGCGGGCCGCCACACCATGTCCCACAGGGCGCCGGTGAGCCTGCCCAACTCCTCCTGGACGGTGACCTGTTCGGTGATGGTGAGGCCGGCGCCGCCCCATTCGGCGGGCATGTTGACGGCCTGGAGGCCGGCGTCGAGCACCGCGTCGCGGATCTTGGCGTGTGCGTCGGCGGGCAGGCCGTTGTCCTCCTCGCACCGCTCCTCGTAGGCGGCGATGAAGTCGGTGAGGGCGCGCGCGTCGGCCTTGAGCCGTGCCTGGCGCGGGGTGAGACGGAAGTCCATGGATGTCCTCGCAGTGCTGGGTGTACGGGCGGGGCGGGGTCAGTGCGTGGGCAGGGTCAGTGCGGGGG
>NZ_JAJSZC010000472.1:0-1012 GCF_036815105.1 Streptomyces sp. IBSBF 3136 | reverse complement strand
GCCCCCGGCACCGAGGTGCGGGTCACCGGGTGGGTGGCGGGGGAGGACGAACAGACCGAACTCCTCGCGGCGCACGGATTGACGGACGGTCACACCCTGACCGACGGGGCCGGCGTGACGGGGGTGACCGGCGGGTCGCCCACCCTGTTCGTCGCCGTCGCCCGGCTCACCGCGGACCGCGACGCCGTCCCCCTCGCGGAACTGGTGACCGTCGAGGTGCGCGCGGAGCGGGAGTTGACCATCCACTGGGCCACCGGACGGCTCCGGCGCTTCCGTTTCACGGCGCCGGCCGACGGGCCCGAGGACGCTTCGTGGTCGGTGGCACCCGACTGACGTCCGTCGTTGCCGTCGGCACCCCCGTCCACCAGAATCCGTCCATGACTTCCAAGATCCAGCACGTGACCGTCGACTGCGCCGACGCCTACACCCTGGGCAGCTTCTGGTCGAAGGTGCTCGAACAGCCCCTGCACGACGACGACCACCCGGGCGACGAGATGGCCCTGATCGAGGGCGCGGGCCTGCTCTTCGTCACCGTGCCGGACGCCAAGACCGTCAAGAACCGCGTCCACCTCGACCTCCAGCCCCAGGACCGCAGCCGCGACGAGGAGGTCGAGCGGCTGCTCGCCCTGGGCGCCACCCAGGTCGACGACCGGCGCCGCCCCGACGGCACCGGCTGGGTGGTCCTCGCCGACCCCGAGGGCAACGAGTTCTGCGTGGAGCGCAGCCAGGCCGAACGCGAGTCCTGACGACGCCTTACCGGCGGCCCGGCCTACGGCAAGTCGCCCCCGCCGGAGCGGAGGGTGTCGGCGAGCAGATCGGCGAACTCCACGGGGTGCTCAAGGGTCCCGAGATGCCCGCCCGGGAACTGAACCAGCGGACACCCGATCCGGTCGGCGAGCAACTCCGAGGTTCGATGGAGGAGTTCACCTCGCGACTCGGCGCCGGCGGCGATCGTGAGGCGGCCCGGCCTACGGCAAGTCGCCCCCGCCGGAGCGGAGGGTGTCGGCGAGCA
>NZ_JAJSZC010000471.1:0-1023 GCF_036815105.1 Streptomyces sp. IBSBF 3136 | reverse complement strand
GCCCCCAGCTCCCGCACGCGCCCCGGCCACGACGCGTCCGCCCCCGGTGAGCCGTACGCGGACACGCCGGCGGCGGCCCGGCGGCACCTGACCGCCGCCGCCCGGGAGTTCGGGGTGTGATCAGCGCATCCAGGCGCTGTAGCCCATGACGTCCCCGGCCTTCACGCCGTACTCGGGTGCGGCCACGGCGAAGGTGTCCTCCATGCCGAGGACGGTGCCGGTGCGCGGTTCCAGGATCAGCATGTGCCGGACATGGCCGTCGTCGTACACGTACGCGTGGCCCCGTCGGCCGAGGCGGTCGGTGACGTCGCCGGCCGGCCGCAGCCCCTCGGCCCCGGCGAACAGCCGGACCAGCGCGGCCGATTCGCGGGCGCCGAGGGTCCAGTGGTCGAGCAGTTCGGCGGTGGCGTCGAGGAGTTCGGTGGTGCGCAGCGGGGCCGTGTCGCGGTCGACCCCGGGGCGGGCCAGCTCGGTGAGGTAGGCGCGCAGGCCCGGCGCGGTGTGGGGCGGGGTGGCGTCCGGCGGGGCGTCGCTCCACATCGGCGGATAGGTGGTGCGGCTGATGACATGGCCGTCCGCGACCTCGTGGGGGGTGTCGCCCTCGTCGCTGAGCACCGGCCGGCCGGTCCGGCGCGGGTCGGTGGCGACGACCAGCTCGGTGTGGCCGGCGTCCGCCCGCCAGCGCACCACCCGTTCCTCGGGGAGCACGACCGGGGGCCTGTCGTCGCTCATGCCGAGACTCCACGACTGCGTGTGCGTGCCCCTGCGCAGGGCCGGCTCACCGGCGGCCGCCGCCGCGTCGGCCAGGGCGACCATGTCCTTCAGGGGCACGGGCGTGGAGCGGACGTGGACGGTCAGCGGGCGCGGCGCGGCGACGGCGTGCTGGGGGTTCGGGCCGCCGAGTACGGCGCCCACGGCGACCGCGAGCACGGCGACGGTGGCCGCGAGGCCCCAGACCAGCCGGGTGCGCGGGCCGCTGGGGGCCGGGCGGGCGAGAAGCCGGGCGGACGGGCCGCTGCGGGT
>NZ_JAJSZC010000470.1:0-1035 GCF_036815105.1 Streptomyces sp. IBSBF 3136 | reverse complement strand
GGCTTTCCGGGTCGGGCGGCTCACTGGGGGTCTCCTTGCAGTGGTTTTCAGAGGTACCTCGACAGGATCCCCGAACACCACCGCCTACGCCTGAAAAATGGGGAAAACCCCCGGATCGAGCCACTCGTGCCGGCCGATCCGGTCCGGGGACGGCGCTGGGCCGATCACCGCGGCACGCTCGAGGCCATCGCGTGGAAGTACCGCACCAACTCGCCCTGGCGGGACCTCCCCGAGGAGCTCGGCTCGTTCCAGACGGCCCATAAGCGGCTGGTCAGGTGGGCCGTCGACGGCACGTGGGAGAAGATCTTCGCCGCCATCCTCGCCGCAGCGTATGCCGTCGACGACATCGACTGGACCGTAGTGATCACTAATCGGACAGACACATCCGATCAACTGACCAACCCATCAATAGAGACACGCTCTAGCTCTTGGCGTACTCGTTCGCCATGGTGCCCGCGAAGTCGTACACCACCACCTGCTCGTCCCCCACCACCCAGGCGTCGTGGCCGGGCGGGCACACGAAGACTTCGCCGGGGCCGACCTCGCCCTCGCCGCCGTCGTCCATGCGCAGGTGCATCCGTCCCTGCACCACGTAGCCGTTGTGGTGGACCATGCAGCTGGGGGTGCCCGCGATCGGTCCCACGGACTCCGACCATCGCCAGCCCGGTTCGAACGTGCCCACCGCGAAGTCGAGCCCGGTCAGGTGGAGGGCTTCGAGGTGGCCGCGCGGGAAGTCACGCCGTTCGTCCGGCTTGTCGACCGTCTTCACTTCCAGCATGACGGTGTCCTCCCTTCCGGCCGCTCACCGCGGCCGGGGTAGGCCTCCGTCCCCCGGTGGCCTCGGACGGCACCGGCGCTCGCGGCGGTGGCCGTACCCCACGGCACCATCCTCGGTCCGGCCCGCCGGTGCCGCCATTCGGGGGAATCCCGGGTGAACAGCGCCCGGCCGCGGGCGCGCCGCGGGCACCGGTCACCGCCGCGGACGGTATCGGCATGCCCATGTTCGCCCTGCCGCCGTCCCGGCCGCCCACCCGC
>NZ_JAJSZC010000469.1:0-1061 GCF_036815105.1 Streptomyces sp. IBSBF 3136 | reverse complement strand
CCGCCGGCCCGACCCCGACCAACACCCCCGTCCTGACCTCGTCCTTCGGTCTCCCCGCCGCACTCGCTGTACCTTCGTCCTCACGTCGACGAGGAGAGTGAACGTGAGCAAGTACGTGCGGCCCGCGGCCGAGGGCGCCGACCCCTTCGGCACCGCCCGCCTGCGCCGCGGGGTCCTCGACGCCTGGGCCACCAGCCCCGCCCGGTTCCGCGAGGACGCCAACGCCGAGGAGGACCTGGTCCTCGGCGGCTACCGGGACCGGCTCGTGGTCGAGCTGGCCCAGAACGCCGCGGACGCCGCCGCACGCGCGGGCGCCCCCGGCCGGCTGAGGCTCACCCTCCGCGACGGGGTGCTGGTCGCCGCCAACACCGGCGCCCCCCTGGACGCGACCGGCGTCGAGTCCCTGTCCACCCTGCGGGCCTCCGCCAAGCGCGACGCCCAGGACACCCACGGCGCCGTCGGCCGGTTCGGCGTCGGCTTCGCCGCCGTGCTCTCCGTCACCGACGAACCCGCGATCATCGGCCGCCACGGCGGGGTCCGCTGGTCCTTGGCCGAGGCCCGGACCCTGGCCGCCGACACCGCCCGGCACAGTCCCGGCCTCGGGGACGAGATCCGCCGCCGCGACGGACATGTCCCGCTCCTGCGGCTGCCCTTCGCCGCCGAGGGCTCCGCCCCGGAGCCGTACGACACCGCGGTCATCCTGCCGCTGCGCGACACCGCCGCCACCGACCTCGCCGAACGCCTCCTCGGCGCCGTCGACGACGCCCTGCTGCTCGCCCTGCCCGGGCTCGACGAGGTCGTCGTCGAGGTCAACGGCGAGACCCCGCGCACCCTGCGCCGCCGGACCGAGGACGGCGTCACCGTCGTGGAGGACTCCCGGGACGGCACCACCCGCTGGCGCACCGCCGCCGCGCACGGCCCGCTCACCCCCGACCTGCTCGCCGACCGGCCGGTGGAGGAACGCCTGCGCCCGCACTGGTCGGTGACCTGGGCCGTCCCCACCGACGCCGACGGCCGCCCGGCCCGGCCGCGCACCACGCCCGTCGTGCACGCCCCCACCC
>NZ_JAJSZC010000468.1:0-1068 GCF_036815105.1 Streptomyces sp. IBSBF 3136 | reverse complement strand
CCCCCACCGTTTTCCCAGCGCCCCCACCACGGAGACCACCATGCCGCAGGACGTCGACTTCCGAATACCGCTGCCCCGCCGGCAGAGCCCCGACCACCGGCGGGCCGAGGCGGACCAGCTCGCATGGCCGCGCTCGCTCGGCCTGATCACCACCGAGGCCGCGGCCGAACGCCATCTGCGCGGCGCCTACGCCGACCTGGCCGCCCGCTTCTACCCGCACACCACCGGCGCCGACCTCGACCTGGGTGTCGACCTCATGTCGTGGTTCTTCCTCTTCGACGACCTCTTCGACGGACCGCGCGGTGAGGACCCCGAGGAGACCCGCCGGCTCACCGACGCGGTCGCCACCGCCCTCGACGGACCGCTGCCCGACACCGCGCCCCCCATCGCGCACGGCTTCGCCGACATCTGGCGGCGCTCCTGCCGGGGCATGTCGCCCTCCTGGCGCGCGCGCAGCGCCCGGCACTGGCGCAACTACTTCACCGGATACGTCGACGAGGCCACCAGCCGCTTCCTCGACACCCCCTACGACTGTGCCGCCCAGTACCTGGCCGTGCGCCGGCAGACCATCGGCGTCCAGCCCACCGTCGACATGGCCGAGAGCGCCGGCCGCTTCGAGGTGCCCCAGCGCGTCTTCGACAGCGCCGTGCTCAGCGCGATGCTGCAGATCGCCATCGACGTCAACCTGATGTTCAACGACATCGCCTCGCTGGAGAAGGAGGAGGCCCGCGGCGAGCGGAACAACCTCGTCCTCATCCTGCAGCGGGAACACGGCTGGCCGCGCGCCCGCAGCATCGCCCACCTGCGCGACGAGGTGCACGCCCGCCTCTCCCAGTACCTCCTGCTGGAGACCTGCCTGCCCAAGGTGTGCGACATCTACGACCTCGACGCCGGCGAACGCGAGGCCGTGGAGCGCTACCGCTGCGACGCCGTGCGCACGGTGATCCGCGGCTCCTACGACTGGCACCGCTCCTCGGGCCGCTACGACGCCGAGTTCGCGGCCGCCGCCGGCGCCCAGGGCTACCTCGAGGAACTCGGCAGCAGCCGCTGACCCCCGCGGCACCCGCC
>NZ_JAJSZC010000467.1:0-1118 GCF_036815105.1 Streptomyces sp. IBSBF 3136 | reverse complement strand
CATGGGCGCGGCCTCCGCGCTGGCGACACCGAGGGTTCCGGCGGCGTGCTCAACTAAAGCCTTTCCAGAGGGACATGTCGGAACGGCACAGCACCCTACCCGGTGAGCTGCCCCGGCAACGGTCCCGCGTGCGCGACGACCAGGCCCGAGACCGCTCGGGTCAGGGCCACGTACAGCCGGCGCAACCCCGTCCGTTCGTCGGGCTCGCCGTCCACCACGGCCTGCGGGGCGTCGCGGTGAGCCCACAGGCCGACTCCGCGGCAGGAGGGGTGCTTGTCCTGCGCGGCGGGTTCGGTGCCACGCAGGACGGCGCAACGAGGTTTTCTCAGCTTGCGGCCGGCGTCTCGTTCGGTGTGCCGTCCGTGGTGGCCGGTTCGCCGGTGTCGGTGTCCTCGGAGCTGGTGCTCTTGGTGCCGAAGCCGCGATGGACGCACATCAGCTGGTCTTCGGTGCCGTAGGGGTCGCGATAGACGATCAGGGCGGGGCCGGCGCCACTGGCGTGTTTGGGGAATTCGGTGTCGCGGCTCCAGTTGGAGCCGTCGAAGGTGGTGTACCACAGGCTCTGGTCGCTGTTGCCGCGGTGGACGCAGTAGAGCTTGTTCTTGAAGACGGCCAGAGCCGGTCCGGCGACGGTCGCCACGTTGGGGATCTCACTGTCGCGACTCCAGCTGCTGCCGTCGAAGGTCGCGTACCACATGCTGGCGTTGCCGTTGCCCTGGTGCACGCAGTAGAGCCTGTGGTTGTAGACGGCCAGGGCCGGGTTGGAGGAGGTCGCCGCGCGGGGGATTTCCTGGTCAGGACTCCAGCTGGTGCCGTTGAAACGGGTCCACCACATGCTGCCGTTGCCGTTGCCCTTGTGGACGCAGTACAGGTAGTCGCCGTAAACGGCCAGGGCCGGTCCCCTGTCAGTGCCGTGCCGGGGGAGCTCGGTGTCGGTGGACCAGGAACTGGTGGCGGTCCGGGAGGTCCACCACAGGCTGCTGTTGCCGTTCCCCTTGTGGACGGCGTAGATCTTGCCCTTGTACACAGCCACTGCCGGTCCGGCGTCACTGGCATGTCGGGGGAATTTGGTGTCGGTGCTCCAGCCGCTGCTGGGGGTGTAGTTCGGGGGCGGGGCG
>NZ_JAJSZC010000466.1:0-3842 GCF_036815105.1 Streptomyces sp. IBSBF 3136 | reverse complement strand
TTCCTGGCCCCTTTCCCGCCCCTCCCCGGCCTCTCCCCGGCTTTGTCCGTCACCGTGCTGACACCGGCGCGTCAGCCGGACGTACCTCTTGTTGCCCGCATGGAGGCGTCACCGCCGCTCGTCACCGGTCCTGATCAATTAGGTTGGGACCGGCAGCGGGGCAAGGGACACAGCAGGACAGGCGCAGGAAAGAAGGCTGAAGTCGGATATGAACGCAGACGGCCGTACCAGGCTCAACCAGACGCCCGAGTGGACCGCTCTCGAGAAGCACCGCGAGGAACTGGCCGGCACCGGGCTGCGGGACCTGTTCGCAGCCGAGCCGGGGCGCGGCACCGGGTACACCCTGCAGGTCGGTGACCTGTACATCGACTACTCGAAGCACCTGGTCACGGACGAGACGCTGCGGCTGCTGCGCGAGCTGGCCGCGGCGACGGACGTCTTCGGGCTGCGGGACGCGATGTTCCGCGGTGAGAGGATCAACGTCACCGAGAACCGGGCGGTGCTGCACACCGCGCTGCGGGCCGCGCCCGACGCGGTGGTCGAGGTGGACGGCGNGTTCCGCGGTGAGAGGATCAACGTCACCGAGAACCGGGCGGTGCTGCACACCGCGCTGCGGGCCGCGCCCGACGCGGTGGTCGAGGTGGACGGCGAGAACGTCGTACCGGCCGTGCACGCCGTGCTGGACAAGATGGCCGGCTTCGCCGAGCGGGTCCGCTCGGGGGAGTGGACGGGGCACACCGGCAGGCGCATCAGGAACGTGGTCAACGTCGGCATCGGCGGCTCCGACCTCGGTCCGGCGATGGCCTACGAGGTGCTGCGCAGCTTCACCGACCGCGACCTGACCGTCCGCTTCGTCTCCAACGTGGACGGCGCAGACCTGCACGAGGCCACCCGCGACCTGGACCCGGCGGNTGCGCAGCTTCACCGACCGCGACCTGACCGTCCGCTTCGTCTCCAACGTGGACGGCGCAGACCTGCACGAGGCCACCCGCGACCTGGACCCGGCGGAGACGCTGTTCATCATCGCCTCCAAGACGTTCACCACCATCGAGACGATCACCAACGCCACCTCGGCCCGCTCGTGGCTGCTGGACGCGCTCGGGGACGACTCCGCCGTGGCCCGGCACTTCGTGGCGCTGTCCACGAACGCGGAGAAGGTGGCGGACTTCGGCATCGACCCGGACAACATGTTCGAGTTCTGGGACTGGGTTGGCGGCCGCTACTCGTACGACTCCGCGATCGGGCTGTCCCTGATGATCGCGATCGGCCCGGACCGGTTCCGCGAGATGCTGGACGGCTTCCGGCTGGTCGACGACCACTTCCGCACCGCTCCCGCCGAGGCCAACGCCCCGCTGATCCTGGGCCTGCTGGGGATCTGGTACGGCAACTTCCACGACGCGCAGACGCACGCCGTGCTGCCGTACTCGCACTACCTGTCCAAGTTCACCGCCTATCTCCAGCAGCTGGACATGGAGTCCAACGGCAAGTCGGTGCAGCGCGACGGGCGTCCGGTCCAGTGGCAGACCGGGCCGGTCGTCTGGGGCACGCCGGGCACCAACGGGCAGCACGCCTACTACCAGCTCATCCATCAGGGCACCAAGCTGATCCCGGCGGACTTCATCGGCTTCGCCGAGCCGGTCGCCGAGCTGAGCGGTGAACTCAAGGCCCAGCACGACCTGTTGATGGCCAACTTCTTCGCCCAGACCCAGGCCCTCGCCTTCGGCAAGACGGCCGACGAGGTCCGCGCCGAGGGCGTGCCCGAGGAACTGGTCCCGCACAAGACGTTCCCGGGCGACCGGCCGACGACGACGATCCTCGCCCGCGAGCTGACCCCGTCCGTGCTCGGTCAGCTGGTCGCCCTCTACGAGCACAAGGTGTTCGTACAGGGAGCGGTCTGGAACATCGACTCCTTCGACCAGTGGGGCGTGGAGCTCGGCAAGGTCCTCGCCAAGCGCGTCGAACCGGCCCTGACCGAAGGCGCGGACGTGCCCGGTCTCGACNGCGGTCTGGAACATCGACTCCTTCGACCAGTGGGGCGTGGAGCTCGGCAAGGTCCTCGCCAAGCGCGTCGAACCGGCCCTGACCGAAGGCGCGGACGTGCCCGGTCTCGACCCGTCCACCACGGCCCTCGTCGCCGCCTACCGCACCCTCAAGAACGCTCAGGAGAACTGATCATGCAGCTCGGTCTCATCGGTCTCGGCAAGATGGGCGGCAACATGCGCGAGCGGATCCGCCGCGCCGGCCACACCGTCATCGGCTACGACCGCAACCCCGAAGTCTCCGACGTCAAGAGCCTCGAAGAACTGGTCGAGAAGCTGGAGGCGCCGCGCACGGTCTGGGTGATGGTCCCGGCCGGCACCGCCACCCAGGGTGTCATCGACGAGCTCAAGGACCTGCTGTCCGAGGGCGACACGGTGGTCGACGGCGGCAACTCCCGCTGGACGGACGACGAGAAGCACGCCGCCGAACTCGGCGTGAAGGGCATCGGCTTCGTCGACGCGGGCGTCTCCGGCGGCGTGTGGGGCCTGCAGAACGGCTACGCCCTGATGGTCGGCGGCGACAAGGAGCACGTGGAGCGGCTGCGGCCGGTCTTCGAGGCGCTCAAGCCCGAGGGGCCCTACGGCTACGTCCACGCGGGCCGGGTCGGCGCGGGCCACTTCTCGAAGATGGTCCACAACGGCATCGAGTACGCGATGATGCAGGCCTACGCCGAGGGNGCTACGTCCACGCGGGCCGGGTCGGCGCGGGCCACTTCTCGAAGATGGTCCACAACGGCATCGAGTACGCGATGATGCAGGCCTACGCCGAGGGCTGGGAACTGCTGGAGAAGGTCAAGTCGGTGGACAACGTCCGCGAGGTCTTCCGCTCCTGGCAGGAGGGCACCGTCATCCGCTCCTGGCTGCTCGACCTCGCGGTCAGCGCCCTGGACGAGGACGAGCACCTGGGCAAGCTGCGTGGCTACGCGGAGGACTCGGGCGAGGGCCGCTGGACCGTCGAGGCGGCCATCGACAACGCGGTGCCGCTCCCGGCGATCACCGCCTCGCTGTTCGCCCGGTTCGCGTCCCGGCAGGACGACTCCCCGCAGATGAAGATGGTCGCGGCGCTGCGCAACCAGTTCGGCGGGCACGCCGTCGAGAAGAAGGACTGACCGGCCGTGGGGGACCTCCTGCTGGTCCGCCACGGTGAGACGGAGTGGAGCCGGTCGGGACAGCACACCAGCTGGACCGACCTGCCGCTGACCGCGCTCGGTGAGGAACAGGCCAAGTCCCTCGCTCCGCTCCTCACCGGACGGACCTACGCCCTGGTGCTGACCAGCCCGCTGGCCCGCGCCGTACGCACCGCCGAGCTGGCGGGCCTGACCGGGGCCGTGCCCGAGCCCGATCTGCACGAGTGGGACTACGGCGGCTACGAGGGTGTCACCACCGTCGACATCCACCGCGACCGCCCCGGCTGGGACCTGTGGACGGACGGCGTGCCGCCCGGACCCGAGGGGCACCCCGGCGAGTCGCCGGAGGCGGTCGGGGCCCGGGCCGACCGGGTGCTGGCCCGGGTGGACGCGGCGCTCACCGCCGGCACCGGTGACGTCGTCCTGGTGGCGCACGCCCACTTCCTGCGGGTGCTCACCGCGCGCCGGTTGGGTCTGGCGCCCGCCGAGGGCCGCCTCTTCCAGCTCGCGACCGGCACGGTCGGCCGGCTCTCCACCGAGCACGGCCACCCCGTGATCGCCGAGTGGAACAGACACCCCTGACAGCCAGCCGCCGCGGGGCCGGGGGCCCCCCCCGCCCCCCGCCCCGGGGGGGCCCCCCCCCCCCCCGCCCCCAACGCACCCCCCGGCAGCCCCG
>NZ_JAJSZC010000465.1:0-1127 GCF_036815105.1 Streptomyces sp. IBSBF 3136 | reverse complement strand
TTCCCACCGAAGCTGCGCCGATTGTCGCTCCATGTCCGCATCGTAAAGAAACGTGGGGGGGGGGGGGGGCGGGGGGCCGCCCCCCGCGCCCGCCCCTGCGGCGAGCGCCGACCGGGCCGGCGGGGCGGGGGCGGCACCAGCCCCTGCGGCGGGCATGGACCGGACCAGCGGGGCGGGCGCATCGTGAGCCACCCGAACGGACACCGCGCCAGCCCCCGCGGCGAGCACGGAGCGGACCGGCGCAGCGGGCCCAGCATCGCCGGCCCGGGCGAGCGCCGCGCCCGCCGCCGAGGCGGGCACGGACCACGTCGGCGGGGCGGGCGCGGTGTGGGCCACCCCAACGAACACAGCGCCTGCCCCCGCTGCGAGCGCGGACCGGACCGGCGCAGCGGGCCCAACATCGCCCGCCCGGACGAGCGCCGCGGCGAGCGCCGAGCGGGCCGGCGGCGGCTGGACCCCCCGGGCGGGGGCCGCGCCTGCCGCCGGGGCGAGCGCGAGCAGGAGCGCGGTGCCGGCCGCGACCACGGCCGGGCGCAGGGATCTCATGGGGACCTCCGGATCACCGATGCGGCTGATGACCGGGGCGGGACAGTGACCGCCGATTCAGTTCAGGACGTGAGCAGGACCCGTCGGCCGCCGTGGCCCGCGTCCAGGCACTCCTGGTACGGATCGGGATCGCCTTGCCGCTCCCGGCAGGCCCAGGTGGACCCGCCCGCGTGGACCTCGACGGACGCGCCGCCCGCACGCTGCCACACCCCGGTGTAGGCGGCCGCCACCCCCAGGGCCGCCGCGCAGGGGACGTCCCGCCCGGCCGACACCCCGAGCCCGGTGGCCCGGTCGACTCCGCAGAACCGCACGGCACGCGCGGCCCCGTCCGGAACGGCCACAGCCGGCACGGCCCCGGAGAGACCCAGCACGACCGCGCCCACCAGTCCCGCGGCGACATTCACCTTGTTCGAGCGCACTCCGCGACCTCCTCGGAGACGATCACGAACGCCGGCCACTCCCAGCCCCGGCGCCCTCCCTGGAAGACTTCCTCACCGGACGCCGGCCGAACCGCGGCAAAGGGCGCATACCCCATTGCGTCGCGCACACCCCCACCCCCACAGCTTCGGGCGGTCGTACCC
>NZ_JAJSZC010000464.1:0-1127 GCF_036815105.1 Streptomyces sp. IBSBF 3136 | reverse complement strand
CTCGTGCACGAACTCGCCCACGAGTGGTACGGCGACTCGGTCACCCCCGCGAGCTGGCGGGACATGTGGCTCAACGAGGGCTTCGCCACGTACGCGGAGTGGCTGTACGAGGAGGACCACGGCGGCAGGAGCGCGCAGCGGACCTTCGACGACCTGTACGAGGCGGACGACAAGGAGGTGTGGTCCTTCCCGCCGGCGAAGCCCTCCGACGCCGCGCACATCTCCGCCGCCCCCGTCTACCAGCGCGGCGCGGCGGTGCTGCAGAAGATCCGCCAGAAGGTCGGCGACGACACCTTCCACGCCATCCTCCGGGGCTGGGCCGCCGCCCACCGCCACGGCACCGCGAGCACTGCCGACTTCACCGCGTACGTCGAGAAGCGGGCCCCGGGCGAGGACTTCTCCGGGATCTGGCGGGACTGGCTCTACGGAGACGGCAGGCCGGACCACCCGTGACGGGCGGCCCGGCCGTGGAACTGCCTCGGAACGCGGTCAGTTGACGTTGACCGCCGTCCAGGCCGCCGCCACCGCGTTGTACTCGGCGCTGCCGGAGCCGTACAGGGCGGCCGCGGCCTGCAGGGTGCCGGTACGGGCGCCCGCGTAGGTCGTGGTCGACGTGAAGTACGTGCTCAGGGCCTTGTACCAGATCTGGTCGGCCTTGGCCCGGCCGATGCCGGTGACCGTGGAGCCGTTGTAGGTCGGTGAGTTGTAGGAGACGCCGTTGATCGTCTTGGCGCCGCTGCCCTCGCTCAGCAGGTAGAAGAAGTGGTTGGCCACGCCGGACGAGTAGTGCACGTCGAGGCGGCCGACCGTCTTCGACCAGTAGTCGGCGGAGCCGCCGTCCTTGCTGGGCTTGTCCATGTAGCGCAGCGGGGTGCCGTTGCCGTTGATGTCGATCTTCTCGCCGATGAGGTAGTCACCGGGGTCGGAGGCGTTGTTCGCGAAGAACTCCACCGACGTGCCGAAGATGTCGGAGGTGGCCTCGTTCAGGCCGCCCGACTCCCGGCTGTAGTTGAGCTTCGCGGTGGCCGCGGTCAGACCGTGGCTCATCTCGTGGCCGGCCACGTCCAGCGAGGTGAGCGGGTCGGCGTTGTTCGCGCCGTCGCCGTACGTCATGCAGAAGCAGCTGT
>NZ_JAJSZC010000463.1:0-2417 GCF_036815105.1 Streptomyces sp. IBSBF 3136 | reverse complement strand
CACGGTGTCCGGGTACTGGGCGTCGATCTCCTTGCGTACCCGCTTCAGGAACTCGTGGGTCGCGGGGAGGTTCTCGCAGTTGGTGCCCTCCTGCTGGTACAGGTACGGCACGGCGTCCAGACGGAATCCGTCGATGCCCAGGTCAAGCCAGAACTTCAGCGCGGAGATCATCTCCTCCTGCACGGCCGGGTTCTCGTAGTTGAGGTCCGGCTGGTGCGAGAAGAAACGATGCCAGTAGTACTGCTTGCGTACGGGGTCGTACGTCCAGTTGGAGGCTTCGGTGTCGACGAAGATGATCCGCGCGTCCTGGTACTGCTTGTCGTCGTCGGCCCAGACGTAGTAGTCCCCGTACGGACCCTCCGGGTCGCGCCTCGACTCCTGGAACCACGGGTGCTGGTCGCTGGTGTGGTTCATGACGAAGTCGATGATNGACGTAGTAGTCCCCGTACGGACCCTCCGGGTCGCGCCTCGACTCCTGGAACCACGGGTGCTGGTCGCTGGTGTGGTTCATGACGAAGTCGATGATCACGCGCATGCCGCGCTGGTGCGCGGCGTCCACGAACTCCACGAAGTCGGCGAGGTCGCCGAACTCGGGCAGTACCGCGGTGTAGTCGGAGACGTCGTAACCGCCGTCACGCAGCGGCGACTTGAAGAACGGCGGCAGCCACAGGCAGTCGACACCCAGCCATTGCAGATAGTCGAGTTTGGCGGTCAGACCCTTCAGGTCGCCGACGCCGTCACCGTTGCTGTCCTGGAAGGAGCGGACCAGGACCTCGTAGAAGACGGCGCTCTTGAACCAATCCGGATTCCGGTCCTTGGCGGGAGTGTCCTCGAAGGTGTCCGGGACGGGCTCGTTGACGATCATATTGTGGGTGACCCTCCGGTCTTCGGGGTGGACGGTCGCAGCACCGAGAAGATATGCGCGGGTCGACGACCCGGTTCGAGCCGCACATAGTTGGCCCTGCCCCAGTGATAGGTCTCGCCGGTGAGCAGGTCGCACACCGGCACCGACTCGTGCCAGTCCAGGCCGAGTTGCGGCATGTCCAACGAGACCGTGGCTTCCTGGGTGTGGTGGGGGTCGAGGTTGGCGACCACCAGAACCGTGTTCGATCCGCTCCGCTTGCTGTAGGCGAGCACCTGGTCGTTGTCGGCGTGGTGGAAGTGGAGGTCGCGCAGCTGCCGGAGGGCCGGATTCGCGCGCCGGACGGTGTTGAGCCGGGTGATGAGGGGGGCCAGGGTGCGGCCCTCGCGGGCGGCGGCTTCCCAGTCGCGGGGTTTGAGCTGGTACNCGGACGGTGTTGAGCCGGGTGATGAGGGGGGCCAGGGTGCGGCCCTCGCGGGCGGCGGCTTCCCAGTCGCGGGGTTTGAGCTGGTACTTCTCCGAGTCGAGGTACTCCTCACTGCCTTCGCGCAGCGGGGTGTTCTCGCACAGTTCGTAGCCGCTGTAGATGCCCCAGGTGGGGGAGAGGGTGGCCGCGAGCACGGCCCGGACCTCGAAGGCGGCCCGGCCGCCGTGCTGGAGGTAGGCGTGCAGGATGTCGGGGGTGTTGGCGAAGAAGTTCGGCCGCATGAAGGCCGCCGACTCACCCGAGAGCTCGGTCAGGTACTCCGTGAGCTCCCGCTTGTCGTTGCGCCAGGTGAAGTACGTGTACGACTGCTGGAACCCGACCTGGGCGAGCGCCCGCATCATCGCGGGGCGGGTGAACGCCTCCGCCAGGAAGATCACGTCCGGGTCCCTGCGGTTGACCTCGCCGATCACCCGCTCCCAGAACACCACCGGCTTGGTGTGCGGGTTGTCCACCCGGAAGATCCGCACCCCGTGGTCCATCCAGTGCCGCAGCACCCGCACCGTCTCCGCGACCAGGCCGTCCATGTCCGCGTCGAAGGCGATGGGGTAGATGTCCTGGTACTTCTTCGGCGGGTTCTCCGCGTAGGCGATCGTGCCGTCGGGCCGGTGGTGGAACCACTCCGGGTACTTGTGCACCCAGGGATGGTCCGGCGAGCACTGCAACGCGAAGTCCAGGGCCACCTCCAGACCGAGCCGGGCGGCCTCACCGACGAAGTGGTCGAAGTCCTCGATCGTGCCCAGCGCCGGGTGGACGCTGTCGTGGCCGCCCTCGGGCGACCCGATCGCCCACGGCACCCCCACATCGTCCGGGCCCGCGGTCAGCGTGTTGTTGGGCCCCTTGCGGAACGTGGTGCCGATCGGGTGGATCGGCGGCAGGTAGACGACGTCGAAACCCATCTCCGCGATCGCCTCGAGCCGCCTGG
Organism: Streptomyces sp. IBSBF 3136; assembly: GCF_036815105.1. Taxonomy (NCBI): domain Bacteria; kingdom Bacillati; phylum Actinomycetota; class Actinomycetes; order Kitasatosporales; family Streptomycetaceae; genus Streptomyces; species Streptomyces sp. IBSBF 3136. Next base: position 146 of record NZ_JAJSZC010000463.1, on the reverse strand, counting down.
CCGCCGTCCGGAACGTGCCGTGCGGCTGTTCGGCCGTGCCCTCCGAGCGCGGGAAGAACTCGTACCAGGAACCGAACAACGCACGCTCGCGCTCCACCAGCAACGGCATCGCGTCCGAAGCGGTCACCAACTCCCGCAGCGGATAA
>NZ_JAJSZC010000462.1:364-1134 GCF_036815105.1 Streptomyces sp. IBSBF 3136 | reverse complement strand
GAACGACTCCGCCTCGGCTTCGCCTTCGGCGGAGTCGTTCCCACCCGCACCGCCCGTGCGGGTCTCGTCGTCGGCTGCGGGTGGCCCCTGTGGGGCGTCCTCGCCGTCGGCGGCCTGCGGCGCCTCGGCCGCTGCCGGCTCCGGCTCGGTCGTTGCCTCGGCAGCGAGCTCAGCGACGGGCTCTGCCGCGGGCTTTGCCTCTGCGCCTGCGTCTGAGTCTGTGTCTGCCTCAGCGCCAGCCTCAGCCTCAGCCTCAGCCACCGGCTCCGGCTCCACAGCCTCGGCCTTGGCGTCAGCCTCAGCCACCGGCTCCGGCTCCGCCGCGGGTTCGGCGACCTCGGTCACCGGCTCAGCCGCCACAGCCACCGGCTCCGGCTCGACGGCCTCGGCCTTGGGCTCCGCCTCGGTCACCGGCTTGACGACCTCGGGCTCGGGCTCCGCCGCGGGCTCGGCGACCTCGGCCACCGGCTCAGCCGCCGGCTCCGGCTCGACGGCCTCGGCCTTGGGCTCCGCCTCTGTCACCGGCTCGACGGCCTCGGGCTCGGGCTCCGCCGCAGCAGCGGGCTTCGCCTCAACCACCGGCTCAGGCTCAGCCGCGGGCGCGACCGTCTCGGCCTCGGGCTTCGGCTCGGTGACCTCCGCCTTGGCGTCTGCCTCGGCTACCAGCTCGGGCTCGACCTCGGCCACTGGCTCGACGACCTCAACCTTGGCGTCTGCCTCAACCACCGGCTCAGGCTCAGCCGCGGGCGCGACCGTCTCGGCCTCGGGCT
>NZ_JAJSZC010000462.1:0-264 GCF_036815105.1 Streptomyces sp. IBSBF 3136 | reverse complement strand
TCGGCTCGGTGACCTCCGCCTTGGCGTCTGCCTCGGCTACCGGCTCAGCCGCGGGCTCGACGGCCTCGGGCTCCGGCTCAGCCGTCTTCGGTGCGGGCTCGGTGGCGTCGGCCTCGGCATCAGCCGTGGGCTTGGATTCGGCCTCGGGTGAGGGGTTCCTCGGTTCCGTGGCCTGCTGGGGGACCGTGATGTTGTCGAAGGCCGCGGAGACCAGTTCGTGCTCCCCGGAGGAGGACGTGCGGGGCTCGGGAACCTGGGTGGGGG
>NZ_JAJSZC010000461.1:0-1150 GCF_036815105.1 Streptomyces sp. IBSBF 3136 | reverse complement strand
GGGGTGGGGAGGGTGGATGAGGGACGTTCGCCGCTATGGCAGGCGGTAGTCGGGGCCCAGCGCCGCGCCCGCCTCCGGGTGCGTCTGGTCGTAGCCGCGCGCGTCGCACTGCAGTCCGCCGACGACGCAGTGGTCGACGAGCGCCTTGAGCGTGCGGTCGTCCCAGGCGTTGAAGAAGTCGTAGTGGAAGCTGTGGCCCGGGCCGCTGGCCAGCCGGACCCGGGACATGTCGCCGTTGACCGGGAACGCCATCTTGAACTCGATCATGGGCAGCGCCACCGGGTGGTCGGCGGGGCACATGTTGTCGTTGGTGCCGGGCTTGACCACCGGGTAGGCCATGTGGCTCTTGTGGTCGGGCGTGTCGAGGTACTTGCCGTCCCAGCAGCTCGGTGCCTGGAAGCGGATGTTGAGCTGGACGTCGGCGCGGTCGGGACAGCTCGCCGGGAACTCGGTGTTGAAGTAGCTGTCACCGCACTCCCAGCCCTCCACGAAACCGGGATGATGGCGGAACTCGTCGGCCGTCTGCATCGGGCTTCCGACGACGAACCTCAGGCCCTTGGGGAAGGGCCGGACGCTGGTGTAGTCGGTGACGCCCGCCTTGTAGTAGATGACCTGCGGGCCGACGGGCAGGATCTGCCGGTCGCCGTCGTAGAGGGTGGGCATCCAGTAGCCGGACAGGTCGCCCGGCGCCTTGCAGGTGGTGCCGCCCGCGCTCAGTGAGGCCGTGGTGCTGCCGGCGTTGGTGGTCGTGTTGCCCATGAAGGTGTGGTCGTGGGACTTGCCCGGCTGCTGCGGGTAGACGATCGGGTCGTCCGGCCTGGTGTGACTGACCGAGCAGTTGGCCTGGAACTCGTGGAAGTAGCGGTGCGGCGGGTCCTGGGTGGACGGAGTCGCACCGGTGACAGGCGGGTTGGCGGGGATGTAGCCGTCGCCGTCGGGGTCCTCCGGGGAGGAGGCGGTCGACACGGCCATCACATGGCCCGGGTGGGCGGCCGTGGCGGTGGTGCGGGGCGCCGAGGCCGCGCCGACCGTGCCGAGACCGATCGAGGTCAGCAGCAGGGCGGACGTGATCAGCACGCCCGGGAGGATCTTCGAGCTCCGTGACATGGGGGCTCCTCCGATCGAGGGAGGTGGGGGCTTGGGGCCGTAC
>NZ_JAJSZC010000460.1:0-1182 GCF_036815105.1 Streptomyces sp. IBSBF 3136 | reverse complement strand
GTCACGTCGTTCGCGTTCTTCCTGATCGGCGGCGTGATGGCGCTGCTGATGCGTGCCGAGCTGGCGCGTCCGGGCCTGCAGATCATGTCGAACGAGCAGTTCAACCAGGCGTTCACGATGCACGGCACGATCATGCTGCTGATGTTCGCGACGCCGCTGTTCGCCGGCTTCACGAACTGGATCATGCCGCTGCAGATCGGCGCGCCCGACGTGGCGTTCCCGCGGCTGAACATGTTCGCCTACTGGCTGTACCTGTTCGGCTCGACCATCGCGGTGGGTGGCTTCCTCACCCCGCAGGGCGCGGCCGACTTCGGCTGGTTCGCCTACTCGCCGCTGTCGGACGCGGTCCGCTCGCCGGGCATCGGCGCCGACATGTGGATCATGGGTCTGGCCTTCTCCGGCTTCGGCACCATCCTCGGCGCGGTCAACTTCATCACCACGATCATCTGCATGCGCGCACCGGGCATGACGATGTTCCGCATGCCGATCTTCGTGTGGAACGTGCTGCTGACCGCGGTCCTGGTCCTGCTGGCCTTCCCGGTCCTGGCCGCCGCGCTGTTCGCCCTGGAGGCGGACCGCAAATTCGGCGCCCACGTCTTCGACGCGGCCAACGGCGGCGCACTGCTGTGGCAACACCTCTTCTGGTTCTTCGGCCATCCAGAGGTGTACATCATCGCCCTGCCGTTCTTCGGCATCATCTCCGAGGTCATCCCGGTCTTCTCCCGCAAGCCGATGTTCGGCTACATGGGCCTGATCGCCGCGACCATCTCGATCGCCGGTCTGTCCGTGACGGTGTGGGCCCACCACATGTACGTCACCGGCGGCGTGCTGCTGCCGTTCTTCTCCTTCATGACGTTCCTCATCGCCGTACCCACCGGCGTGAAGTTCTTCAACTGGATCGGCACCATGTGGAAGGGCTCGCTGTCCTTCGAGACACCGATGCTCTGGGCCGTCGGCTTCCTGATCACCTTCACCTTCGGTGGCCTGACCGGTGTCATCCTGGCCTCGCCGCCGATGGACTTCCACGTGTCCGACTCGTACTTCGTGGTGGCCCACTTCCACTACGTCGTCTTCGGCACGGTCGTGTTCGCGATGTTCTCCGGCTTCCACTTCTGGTGGCCGAAGATGACCGGCAAGATGCTGGACGAGCGCCTCGGCAAGATCACCTTCTGGACGCTGTTC
>NZ_JAJSZC010000459.1:0-1325 GCF_036815105.1 Streptomyces sp. IBSBF 3136 | reverse complement strand
CGGCCGGGGCGGGGGAGGGGGCGTGCAGGGTGAAGCCGAGGGCTTCCAGGAAGCCCTCGCCGCAGCGCCAGCCGGCCGGCACCGTCGCCGTGACCAGGGGTACCGCCCCGGCCCGGGCCAGCAGGGCCGCGGCCAGCGCCCGGCCCAGGCCACGGCCCCGCGCCCAGGGCGCCAGCAGGAACAGGCCCACCGCCACCGCACCCGGCTCCGGATGATCCCGGACGGCGTCCACCAGACCCGCGACCACCCCGTCCCGCTCCAGCACCAGCAGCACCTTGTCCTCGGGGCGAGCGCCCGCCGGCAGCGAGTAGAACAGGCCCTGCACGTCACCCGGCCCGGACGGCAGCCCCGTGGCCGCCACGAACCAGTCCTCGCACTCCTCGAACAGGGTCAGCAGCGGCGCCTCGTCCGCGGGACCGGGCTCACGCACCCACACCCGCTCACCGGGCACGTCGATCATCCACCCGTCAACCATCCGACCGACGGTAGCCGCAGGCCCTCGGCCGTTCCAACGTTCCAACGCGTTTTCCCCGTACGGCAGTACCCACTTCCGGGTGCCGATCGTTGAACTTTCCGGACGCCCGGCCACCTTCCGGTACAAGCTGGAACTCCCGCACCGTACCGCCGTACCGCAGCCCTCACACCTCTCGCGGAGGAACCCCCGCGACCCGCGCACAGGGACCCCGGCCCGGCCGGCGGCCCCGACGGTCGCCACCGCCCCCGTGCCACGGAGGAGAGCCCATGAGCATGCCGCCCCTCGCCTCGGGACCCGACGGCCCCGAGGCCCTGCGCCCCCTCCTGGACACCGTCCTCGACGCCCTCGCCGCCGGCGCCCGGGCCCGCGGCGGACCGCTGCCGGCCGGAGGACCCGACGCCGTCGCCGCACGGGTCGCCTACGCCCTCGGGGACGTACTGCCGGACGACGGCGACCCCGACGCCCTGCGCGCCCTCGTGCACGCCCTGGCCGAGGGCGCCGCCGACCCCGCGGAGCCAGTGTGCGCGGCCCACCTGCACTGCCCGCCGCTCGCCGTCGCCACCGCCGCCGACCTCGCCGTGAGCGCCCTCAACCCCTCCCTGGACTCCTGGGACCAGGCACCGGCCGCCTCCGCGCTCGAAGCCCAGGTCACCCGCGCCCTCGCCCGGCGCATCGGCCTCACCGACGCCCTGGTCACCACCGGCGGCACCGAGTCCAACCAGCTCGCCCTGCTGCTCGCCCGCGAGGCCCACGGCGGCAGCGTCCAGCTGGTCTGCGGGGCCAACGCCCACCACTCCCTGCCCCGCGCCGCCTGGCTGCTCGGCCTGCCCGACCCCGTCGTCGTCCCCGC
>NZ_JAJSZC010000458.1:0-1356 GCF_036815105.1 Streptomyces sp. IBSBF 3136 | reverse complement strand
GGGGCCTCCCCCTGAGTGGTGGACATGCTGATACTGGATTTGCTTGATCCGGAGGAAGCGAGAACACCGCCGATGGCGATGAGGGACTACTCGGACGAGTTCAAGGCCGATGCCGTGGCCCTGTACGAGTCCACACCTGGGGCGACGTACAAGAGCATCGCCGCCGACCTGGGCATCAACCGGGCCACCTTGCGCGAGTGGGTGCTGAGGGACCGCGAACGCCGCGGCGTCACCGCTACGCCTGCGACGGCCGGTGAGACGCTGGCCCGGGCCGGGGCGACAGCATCATCGGCCGATCCGGACGAGCGGATCCGGCAGCTCGAGGCCCGGGTAGCCGAGCTCGAGGCGAGCGAGCGCAAGCTGGCGACCGAGCGGGACATACTCCGCAAGGCGGCCAAGTATTTCGCCGGAGAGACGAACTGGTGATCAGCCGCTTCCAGTTCGTCGACGACCACCGGGCCACCTACGAGGTGAAGCGGCTCTGCGAGGTCCTGGAGCTCAACAGGTCCAGCTACTACAAGTGGCTCTCCGGCCGGCAGGCCAGGGCCGCCCGGCAGCACAGGGACCGGGTTCTGGCCGACAAGATCCGCGAGGTCCACGGCGAGTCCGGCGGCGCCTACGGCTCCCCACGGGTGACCGCCGAGCTGAGAGACAAGGGCCTGCCGGTCAACGAGAAACGCGTCGCCCGAGTGATGCGAGCGTTCGCCATCACAGGCATCCGCCTGCGCAGACGCGTCCGCACCACCGTCCCCGACCCAGCAGCCACGCTGGTCCCGGACCTGTTCCAGCGGGACTTCACCGCCCCGGAACCGGGCCGGAAATACATGGGGGACATCACTTACCTCCCCCTGGAAAACGGGGAGTTCCTCTATCTCGCGACCGTCCTGGACTGCTTCAGCCGCAGGGTCGTCGGCTGGTCCATCGCCGACCACATGCGCACCGATCTGGTCGCCGACGCCCTCCGCATGGCCGCTCGCACCCGCGGCGCTCTGGACGGCTCGCTCTTCCACTCCGATCACGGAGCGCAATACGGATCCAGGGCCTTCGCCGACCTCTGCATCCAGCTGGGCGTCACCCGCTCAATGGGCGCGGTCGGCACGAGCGCGGACAACGCCGCCTGCGAGAGCTTCCACGCGTCCCTGAAACGCGAGACCCTCCAGGGCGCCCACGACTACGGCGATGCCACCACCTGCAGAAGGACGGTCTTCACCTGGCTATCCCGCTACAACACCCGCCGCCGGCACTCCGCCAACGGCCACCTCAGCCCCAACGAATACGAACGCCGACACCACGCCGATAAGCTCACGCTCGCCGCGTGATCAACGAACGCGTGTCCACCATCACGGGGGAAGGCCC
>NZ_JAJSZC010000457.1:0-1364 GCF_036815105.1 Streptomyces sp. IBSBF 3136 | reverse complement strand
GGCGGGCGCCGCGCCCGCCGACGCGGCCCTCGCCGCCCCTGCGCCCGTGCGGGACGCGTGCGGCAGGGCTCTGGCCGCTGCCGGGCGGGCGCAGCACGAGTACGACTTCATGCGGCACCAATTGCTGCGGATCATCGCCGCCGGAGGGCACCCGGACACCTCCCAGCGGCAGGCGGTCGCGGTCGCCGAAGCCGAGCGCGACATGTGGGTCGCGCACGCCCGGCGTCTCTGCGGTTCCTGAGTCGGCGGCACGCGCTGAGCGCGGTGCGCCCGCGCCACGTGGGCGTCGCGTGCCCGGTGGGGTGATCGGCCGATCGGGCGGGCTTGTCGGCGTGCCCGGAGTGGCGGCTGCTGTAGGCCGCCCTCAGCCGGGATGGTCATGTGTTTATGCGACTGTGCTCGTCTCTGTCCCTCTGCCTTGCCGCAGCCGCCCTTCTCGTCCCGGTGTCGTCGCAGGCCGCCTACGCGGACCAGACCCCCTCCTGCGCGACGCCCGGCGACCGCGCCTTCCCGCTGACCACCCACGTCCGCGGCGGACCCACCTCCTACGAGGCGGGCGGAGGCTACGGCACCTGGTACATCGACCTCACCAACACCACCGGCCGGGCCTGTGCCCGGATCCACCCGGTCGTCGTCCTCACCGACGACAAGCGCGCCCTGGAGCCGACCCAGGCCGAGCTGGACTTCTACGACGGCCCCCGCGCCCGCCCCGTCACCTTCGAGAGCACCGACGAGCAGGAACTGGTCGGTGTCCTCGACGGCGAGGGGTTCGACGGGTTCACCGTGGCGCCCGGCAAGACGGTCAGCGTCAAGGTCAGGCTCGCCCTCGCCTCCGACGCCGCCGCCGACGAGATCACCGCCAACGCCGCCGTCGTCCAGCGCCGGGGCGAGGACGGCGACTGGGTCGGGGAGTCCAACGCCTACCGCTTCGGCGTCGCGCGGGACGGTACAGGTACGGCGGAGCAGGACCCGGCGGCGACACGGGAACCGGGGGACCCGGAGTCCACCGGGACGCCGGACGGCACACAGGAGCCGAGGGGAACGCAGGAACCGGGTGGCACCGAGGCCCCGGGCCGAACCGAGGACCCTGGCGGTACCAGCAGCGCCGGCCCGACCGTGGGGCCTTCCGCCACCCCGAGCGGTGCCGACCCGGACGGCACCTCCCTGCCGGTCGCCCAGGAGGCCGAGGAAGCCGGGGAGCGGGCCCGCGAGCTGGCCCGCACCGGACCAGGGCTCGCGCGCGGGGTGCTGGCCGCCACCACCGCACTGCTCGCCGTCGGCGGGGGCGCGTTCCTGCTGGCCCGCAGACGCCGCTGACGCGGACGCGTACGCGTACGCCGCCGCCCGTCGAGCCGCCCGCCGCC
>NZ_JAJSZC010000456.1:0-1384 GCF_036815105.1 Streptomyces sp. IBSBF 3136 | reverse complement strand
GCCAGGGCCTGGGCCGGTGGCGAGGCCGGGGCGGCGGTGTGCGCGGGGGACAGAGGCCCGGCGGCCGGGGCGGGGGACTGGGGCGCGGGCGCCTGGGCCGGGGTCAGGGAGCGGATGGCGCCGTGCAGCCGGGCGAAGACCTCCGGGGGCATGCTGTCGACGCGGTCGATGATCCGCGCGGCCCGCGCGTCGGTGGCCCGGGCCTCGGCCTTCTCCTCGTCCGTCAGCAGCATCGTGCGCAGCGTGAGGATCTCGTCGATCTCCGCCGCGTCGTGCAGATCGCCCGGGCTCTCCGGCGCCACCTGCGGGCGGTCCGAGAGGATGATCGGCGAGGAGAGCACGACCCGTCCGGTCGGTTCCGTCTCCTGCGGTCCGCCGCCCAGCACGGGGAAGGTGAACTCGTTGCGGCACGCGCGCGCCCACGCGCGCAGCGCGGCGGGCGGGTCGACCTGCGAGACGAACTCCACGCCGTCGCCGCCGAGGAGGGTGTGCGCGGCGAGCAGGGCACGGCGCAGCGCCTCCCCGCGCGGGGCGCGGCTGTCGGGCGCGTGTCCGGTGTGCTCGGTGCGCACACGCAGCCGGCACACGTCCTCGCCGAGCCGCTCGGCCACGACCGTGGTCCGCGCCCGCACCTCCTCGCGGCGCCGCACCACCTGCCCCGAGCCCCCGGGCAGCGCCTCGGTCTCCTCGGCCGGGGGCGCCCCGGTCTCCACGGCGCACCCGCCCCGCAGCAGCTCGTCGAGGGGCCGCTCGAACGCGATCTCGTGCGGCACCGCCTCGTCGAAGGTGAGGTGGGTCGTGCCGTCGGCCGCGCGCAGGGACTCGACCGGGTGGTGCGCGCCGTCCACGCCGGCCGCCCGCACCTGCTTGTGCTGCATCTGCAGGTACCGCACCCGTACGCGCACCCGCGCGCCGGGCCGCCGTACGCGCAGCAGGCACTCGGTCTGCTGGTACCAGGAGTCCGCGGAGCCGGAGAGGCCCGGGGCGAGGGGGCCGTCCGCCTCCACCCAGTCCCGCGGGAGCAGCACACCGAACTGCCAGCGGACGCGGTTCTTGGCGGAGGAGCGGCGGTAGGGGTAGAGGAGGTAGCCCTCGTAGAGGACGGCGTCGGCGACGCCGCTCAGCTGCGCGAAGGCGTCGCCGGGCCGGTCCTCGCACGGTTCGCCGCCCGCCACGGCCGTACACGTCACGCCACTCACGCCGCCGATCCCGGCCATGTCGCCTCCTTGCCACGGGTGCACCCGTTTCTGCCCACAGGTGCACCCGCGATCTCTTCCACCACGGTCACACCACTCACGACTCCTCGCCCTTTAGGCGGACCGGCATTGGGCCATGCAGGGGACAAGGAGGGCGTGACCCGGGCCTGCGGCGGGGGTGGCAGGGG
>NZ_JAJSZC010000455.1:0-1429 GCF_036815105.1 Streptomyces sp. IBSBF 3136 | reverse complement strand
TCCCGAGCCCGCCCCGCCTCGCCTGCCGCACCCGCCGCACCGAAGGGACAGCCCCATGAAACTCCTGCTCGACTCCACCCGCTGCCAGGGCTACGGCCTGTGCCAGGAACCCGCGCCCGAGCTGATCGACCTCGACGAGTGGGGCTACGCGCGCACGCGCACCGGCGAGGTGCCGCACGGCGACGAGGAAGCCGCCGCGGCCGCCGTCGCCGCCTGCCCCAACTCCGCGCTGCGGCTGGTGAAGTGAGATGGGACGCGACCTGTCGGCCCTCTTCGACCCGGTCTCCGTCGCCGTCGTCGGAGCCAGCGACGACCCGGCCAAGTACGGTCACGCCATCGCCGCCCAGGCCGTCCGCGCCGACGGCCGCCGCCCCGTCCACCTGGTCAACCGCCGCGGCGGCACCGTCCTCGGCCGCACCGCGGCGCCCAGCCTGAGCGCGCTCGGCGAGCCCGTCGACCTGGCCGTGATCTCGGTGCCCGCCGCCGGCTTCGAGGACGCCGTCGACGAGGCCCTGCGGTGCGGGGCACGCGCGATCGTCGCCATCACCGCCGGCTTCGCCGAGACCGGGGCCGCCGGGCGGGCCCGCCAGCAGGCCGTGGCCGGACGCGTACGGGCGGCGGGCGCCGTGATGGTCGGCCCCAACTGCCTCGGCATCACCGACAACACCACCGACCTCTTCCTCGCCTCCGACACCTTCACCCCCGGCGGTGTCGCACTGCTCAGCCAGAGCGGCAACCTCGCCCTCGAACTCCAGCTCCGCTTCGGCCCGCACGGCCTCGGCTTCTCCCGCTTCGTGTCGCTCGGCAACCAGGCCGACGTCACCCTCGTCGACCTCCTCGCCGACTGCGCCCGCCACGAGGGAACCCGGGCGATCGCCGTCTACGCGGAGGACTTCGCCGACGGACGCGCCTTCGCCGAGGCCGCCGCCGACGCCGGGAAGCCCGTCGTGCTGCTCACCGCCGGACGCGGCGACGCCTCCGCCCGCAGCGCCCAGTCGCACACCGGGGCGCTGACCACCTCCGCCGACGTGGTCAGCGCCGCCTGCCGCGACGCCGGCGTGGAACTGGTCGCCACCCCGCGCGAACTCACCGTCGCCCTGGCCGCGTTGCACGGCGGGCGCCGGGCGGCCGGCCGCCGGATCGCCGTGCTCACCGACGGCGGCGGCCACGGCGTCGTCGCCGCCGACGCCGTCGAGACGTCCGGCCTGACCGTGCCCGAACTCCACCAGCCCACCCGGGACCGGCTCAGGGCGGCCCTGTGGGAGCAGTCGGCCGTCGCCAACCCGGTCGACCTCGCCGGGATGGGCGAACAGGACCCCGGTTCCTACGCGGCCACCGTCAGCGCGCTGCTCGCGGCCGAGGAGGTCGACGCCGTCCTGATCACCGGCTACTTCGGCGGATACGCGGCCGCCGGGGGCGGGCTCGGGGG
>NZ_JAJSZC010000454.1:0-1432 GCF_036815105.1 Streptomyces sp. IBSBF 3136 | reverse complement strand
GTGGGACGGGGCTTCGCGGGGGACACTCACCGTAGGACCGACCAGTCCGGGAGGTTGCCATGCGCTTGTCGTCGGCCGGTTCCGGTGCCGCGGCACGAAGCCCCGTCCACCATCCGATCTTCGCCCGCTACTACGCCCGGTTCAGCGTGGACGCCGAGACGCGGCTCGGCATGGCCGGGATACGCGAGCGGCTGCTCGCCGGCCTGTCCGGCCGGGTGATCGAGATCGGTGCCGGCAACGGCCTGAACTTCGCCCACTACCCGGGAGCCGTCGCGGAGGTCGTCGCCATCGAACCGGAGCCGCTGCTCAGGGGCTTGGCGCTGCGGGCGGCGTTGCGCGCCCAGGTGCCGGTGGACGTGGTCCCGGGCGCGGCGGAGGCCCTGCCGGTGAAGAGCGAGGCCTTCGACGCGGCCGTGCTGTCGCTGGTGATGTGCAGCGTGCGGGACGTGCGGCGGGCGCTGGGCGAGGTGCGGCGGGTGCTCAGACCGGGCGGCGAGGTGCGCTACTTCGAGCACGGGCGGGGCGGCGGCCGGATGATGACGCTGACCCAGCGCACCCTGGACCGCACCGTGTGGCCGGTCCTGACCGGCGGCTGCCACCTGTCCCGGGACCCGGTGGCCGCGCTGCGCGAGGCCGGGTTCGAACTCGGCCCGCGGCGGCGCGTGCTGATGCCGGAGCGGGGTCCGCGGCTGCCCACCTCGTACTGCTCGCTCGGCGTCGCGTGGCGGCCCCGGGAGCCGGCCGAGCGGTGATCACGAGCTCCAGCGGCTCAGCTCACGAGCGATGTCGTCGACGCCCGCCTCTCCGCTCTTCACCAGCCGGGCGAGGTCGCGGACCTGCTCGGGAGTGGTGACCACTTTCTGGCCGCTGGCGACCAGGTAGGCGTAGGCGACGGCCGAGGCGAACAGCGCGTTGGAGCGCTCCAGCGCGGGCACGTGCAGCAGCAGCTGGAGCAGTGCGGCGGCGCGGGCGTGCGGGGAGTCGTAGACGGGGACGCCGAATATCTCGGCCCGGTGGCGGGCGACGGCGGCGACCAGCGCACCCCAGTCGGTGACCTGCGGGTCCCCGGGCGTGCGCTGCTCGGCGAGCATGAGCAGCCAGGCGAGGTCGATGCTGAGCTCGTTCAAGGGATCAGCCGTGGCCCTCGCCCGCGCCGGTGCCGCGCGCCTCACTGAACTCCTCGGCGAACACGGACTCGTACCGCCTCATGAAGTCGGCGGCAGCGTCCACGAAGGCGCGGCCGGCCTCCCCGGCGTCCTGTCTGACCAGCTCCTCGATGTAGCGGTTGACGCTCATGCCGCGGGCCGTCGCGCGCTCGCGGGCCGCGCGGGCGGTGTCCTCGTCCACGCGCACGTTCAGCTGGGTCTTCGCCATGGCTCGAAGCTAGCGCCGAAGTGCTAGCAACGGCAAGCGCGGGCGGCCGGGGCCGCCC
>NZ_JAJSZC010000453.1:0-1438 GCF_036815105.1 Streptomyces sp. IBSBF 3136 | reverse complement strand
CCGCCCACCCGCTCGACGGCAGCCCCGGCGAGGTCAACCCCGACTCCAAGGGCTGCGGCACGGTCATGCGCTCCGCCCCCTTCGGCCTCGTCGCCCCCGCCGAAGCCGCCTTCGCCATGGCCGCCCGCGGCGCCCAGATCACCCACGGCCACCCCACCGGCTACTACGCGGCCGGTGCCCTCGCCGCGATCGTGGCCCACCTGGTCGCCGGGGAGTCCCTGGAAGGCGCGGTGCTGCGCACCCTGCGGCTGCTGGAGCGCCACCCCGGCCACCAGGAGACCACCACCGCCCTGCGCGAGGCCCTCGACCTGGCGGCCGACGGCACACCCACGGCCCGCAAGGCCGAGACCCTCGGGGAGGGCTGGGTCGCCGAGCAGGCCCTCGCCTTCGCCGTCTACTGCGCGCTCGCCGAACCCCGTGTCGCCGACGCCCTGCTGCTGTCCGTCAACCACTCGGGCGACAGCGACTCCACCGGATCGATCTGCGGCAACCTCCTCGGCGCCCTGCACGGCGACGTCGGCCTTCCGCACGCCTGGCTCGAGCGGGTCGAGGGCCGCGCCCGCATCGCCGCACTGGCCGACGACCTCGCGGCGGAGTGCGCGCCCGGCTGAACGTGGCAGGCTGAACGGGTACCCGTCCGCCCCGAAGGGAGCGCGCCCATGGCCGTCGAACCGCTGTCCGCCAAGGAGATCGAGGACCGGCTCGCGGAGCTGCCCGGCTGGTCGCTCGACGGGGACCGGCTCACCCGCACCTACCGGCTCCCCTCGCACTTCGCGGCGACCGCGCTGGTCGTGCACGTCGCCCGCATCCAGGACGAGCTCGACCACCACTCCGACCTCACCCTCGGCTACAACACGGTCTCCCTCAGCGTCCACACCCACAGCGCCGGCGGCGCCGTCACCGAGAAGGACTTCGAGCTCGCCCGCAGGGTGGAGGACATCGCCCCAGGCCACCACCCACACTGAGGGAGTGCTGAACTACGACGAGGAAGCCTGCGCCTACGACGCCTCCCGCGGCGGCGAGCCCCGCGCCCGGGCGGCCGCGGCCGCCGTGCTCGACCTGATACCCGACCGGCCGGGCCGCCTCCTCGACGTCGCCTGCGGCACCGGCATCGTCACCCGCCGCCTCGCCGCCGCCCGGCCCGCGCTGCGGGTGACCGGCGCGGACCTCGCCCCCGGCATGGCCCGCAGGGCGGCCGCCCGCCTGCCCGGCGCCGTCCTGCTCGCCGACAGCCGCCGGCTGCCCTTCGCCGACGCCACCTTCGACGCCGTCACCAGCGTCTGGCTGCTGCACCTGCTGCCCGGCCCAGCCGAGGTCCGCGCCGTCGTCACCGAGTGCGCCCGGGTGCTGCGGCCCGGCGGGCTCTACGTCACCACCGTCGACAAGGCCGCGGCGCACGACGTCGGCAGCGACATCGACGCCGTCCTCGCCCCGCGCC
>NZ_JAJSZC010000452.1:0-1441 GCF_036815105.1 Streptomyces sp. IBSBF 3136 | reverse complement strand
GGCCCGCACACGCGCCCGCGGGCACCGGGCCCGCCGGCCCGGCCCCCCGGCCAAGGCGGCCATCCCCCTCCTGCTGCTGGCGCTGGCCTGTTACGCCGTGGGCTTCTGGGCGCTGGCCCGCGTCTGAGCCCGCCGGGCCGCCACCGTCCACACGCCCAGCACCAGCAGCAGCGCGGTCCCGGTGCCGATCCCGCCGGCCGCGAGCGCCTTCATCGCGGTGCCGTCGCCCCCCGCGCTCCCGGTGACCGCGGCCGCGCGGTCCTGCTCGGTGACCGTGAAGACATCCGCCGGCCGGGGCCGGCCCGCGTAGCCGGGGCCGTCGTGCGCCCGACCGTCGATCCGCACCCGCAGGGTCACCGTGAACGGCCCGGACCCGAAGGTGTCGGTCATCCGCTCGCTGAGGTGCACGACCAGGTAGTACGCGCCGGCGAAGCGCACCGCGCTCTCCCCGGTGAGGACGGCGTACCGGTTGGCGTACTCCACGGGCGGCAGCGGGTCGAGGGCGGCGCTCCGCGCCGTGCCGGTGTAGCCGAGTGAGACGTCGTCGACGTGCCCGCGGACGGGGTTGTAGAGCGAGAGGTTCAGCGCGCCGACGACATAGCCGTGCCCGCCGGCGGTGCCGCCCAGCTCAGCCACCGCGTGCACCCGGCGCCCCCAGTCGAGCGGCACCCTGTAGAACAGCGTTCGGCCGGGGGCGATACGGGACCGCCAGACCCCCTGACCCAGCGGTCTGGCCCAGGCGAACCCGGCGCCGCCGGCCCGCTCCCGTGGCTCGCCGGGCAGGGGTTCGGGAGAGGCGGAGTCCCAGGTCCGGGGCGCGGCCGTGGCCCCGGCACGCGCGGGGCGCGGCTCGATGACGGGGGCGATCTCCAGGTCCCAGGTCCGCCCCGAGCCCGCGGCGGCAGATTCCCCTGCGCCTGCCGGACTCCCGGAGTCCAGCCGTTCCACCAGCAGGTAGTACGTCCCCGCCCCCTGGCACGATGTCCGGCCGGCCTCGCGCTGCCCGAGGGCCGTGACGGGACGCGGGCTCAGCGCGCCGCCGAAGCGGGCGGCGGCGTACGAGCACGACCCGCCGTGCGCGTCGCGGACGGAGACCCGGATGCCGTCGGTGGCGGACACGGTGGCGTGGGCGGGGGGTACGGCGGTGACGGGGACGTACGCCGTGGTCGTACGGTCGAGGTCGAGACGGTAGTAGAGGCGGCCGTTGGCGGGGAGGGAGCCGCGGTAGGTCCGGCCCGGTTCGAGCCGGGGAGCGTCGGCGGTGCCCGCCGTACCCGTGACCGGCACGGCGCCCGGGGCGAAGGCGTACGTCGCGGGTCCGTCGGCGGCCGCGGTCGCGCCCGGCAGCGCGGCCACGGCACACAGCACGGCCGCGACGACCGCCGCCCGGACGGCTCCCCCGGGCCGGCCGCCCCGCCCGCCCCCCCCCCCCCCCCCCCCC
>NZ_JAJSZC010000451.1:0-1459 GCF_036815105.1 Streptomyces sp. IBSBF 3136 | reverse complement strand
GGGTGGGTGGGGGGTGAGCACTGAACGTATTCCTTTGTGCGTACGGAGCGTTGGTCCGGCTCTCCGGAAGTCGCGGGCGGGGAGCGGGAATTTCACCGGCGCCACGACGGTCCGGTGCCCCAACTGCCGGAAGACTCCGGCGATCACCCCCGCACGGGTGTGCAAACCCTTGCACAACTTCCACACACGCAACAAGGCGCGCGGACGACATCGACGCCGTTGACGGAAAGTCGGAAAGCGGACGCGGGTACCGACCCGGTGCCGCGCCTCGCGGCGCCCCGTGCGCCCCGTGCGAAGGGTGCGCACCCACCGGCTCGTCGCGCACGTTCCCGGGGTGTGCGGCCCGGTGGTGGACTGGGTGCCGGCCCCCTCGGAAGGCCCCGCGCGGAACGGCGGCTCTCCCGCGCGAAACCGGCCGCCGGCCCCGTTCCTCCCGCCCTCGGCCGGCGGCCCCGCCCCCGTGGCGCGCGCCCCGGGCGACGACGGCCCCGGCGGCTTCCCCCGGCGGCCGCGGAGGCGTCAGATCTGCCAGGACCGCAGCCGGTCGGCGGCGCCGTACACGTCGGTCTTGCCGGACATCAGGTCGCGGGCGAGGTCGACCAGCGCGCCGTAGGGCGGGTCGATGCCCGCGCCGCTGACGAACATGTAGGCCACGGCGGTCGCGCAGGCGAAGCGCGCGTTGGCCGCGGGCAGCGGCTTGAGTACCGCGAGCGTGTGCAGCAGGGCGGCGGCCCGCCAGGCGGGGTCGGAGTCCACGCCGAGCCGGGGCGGGTCGACCCGGTGCCGGGCGACCGCGGCGACCAGCGCGGAGAAGTCGTCGACCGTGGGCTGGTCGGGCAGGACCTCCTCGTGGCGCTGGAGCAGCCACGGGACGTCGATATGGAGGGCGGGGGGCATCGGCTCAGGCGGCCTCGCCCCTGGCCGGGGACTCGTCGTCGGGGAACGCGGCCGCGAACTCCTCGGCGTGGGCGGTGAAGAAGCTCCGGAAGGCCTCCGCGCCCTCCTGCAGCGCCCGGTGCCGGGCGATGTCCGCCGCCGCGGCCTCGCGCACGAGGGCCTTCATCGACGTCCCGCGCTCCTTGGCGATCTGCCGCAGGTCCTCTAGCTCGCGTTCGCTGAACTCCACGTTGAGAGCTGGCATGCCCCTCACGGTACCGCGCGGGTACTCGGGCGTAAATATCACCAGTTCAGCACCCGTTTCACCCGGTACCCGCGGCGGACCGGCACACCGGCGGCGCCGGGTGAGGGCCCTGTCCGTTTCCCGCCGGTGGCCCGGCGGCCGACGCGCCAGACTCGACGTCGAGGCCCCAGGGGAACCACCACGCGGCCCATGCCGGCCCGGAGCGACCAGGAGCGACCGGAACGGCCTGGTGCGGCCGGCACGACCAGGAACGACCAGGAGCGACGATGACCACGCAGACCGCCGGCGGCGCCCCCGCCACCGAGACCACCCCGACCC
>NZ_JAJSZC010000450.1:0-1465 GCF_036815105.1 Streptomyces sp. IBSBF 3136 | reverse complement strand
TGTTGCGGTGGGGGCGCGCGGGGGGGGGGCGCCCCCCCGGCGGGCCGCCCCCCCCCCCCCCCCGGGGGGGGGCGGCCCCCCCCCCCCCGACGCGCGCTAGAAGAACACCCCGCACCGCAGCAGCACGTTGGCGTACGGCCTGGCCTCCCCGGTGCGCACCACCAGGCGCGCCCGTGCCGACAGTTCCTTGAGCCGCTCGTGCGGTACGTGCGTCAGGCCGGGGATCCGCTCGGCCAGCAGCCGGGCCGCCGCCGGGTTGGCGTCCCTGACCTCGTCGGCCGCCGTGGCGCCCTCCACCACCAGCTCCGCCAGCAGCCCGTCCAGCACCTCGGCGAAGGACGGAACACCGGCGCGGAAGGCCAGGTCGACGACGCGCGGCCCGTCCGGCACCGGCATGCCCGCGTCGCACACCAGCACCTCGTGCCCGTGCCCCAGTTCGGCCAGCGCACCCGCCAGATGCCGGTTGAGGATGCCCGCCCTCCTCACAGCGCCTCGACCTCCCCGAGCGTCGGGTACGACTCCTGCGCGCCCCGGCGGGTCACCGCCACCGCGCCGACCCGGGCCGCGTGGGCCGCCGCGTCGGCGAGGGCGGCGCCGGAGCCGAGCCCGACGGCCAGCGCGGCCGTGAACGCGTCACCGGCGCCGGTGGTGTCGACCGCGTCCACCTTCGGCGCGGGCACCCGGCTCACCCCCGAGCCGTCGCACACCAGCGCGCCCGCCGCCCCCAGGGTCACCACCACCGAGCGCGGCCCCCTGGCCGACAGCAGCCGGGCCCAGTCCGCCGGGTCCTCGCTCCCGCACGATTCACCGAGCACGACCCGGGCCTCGTGCTCGTTCACGATCAGCGGGTCGCAGACGGCCAGGACCTCGTCGGGCAGCGGGCGCGGCGGGGAGGGGTTGAGTACGAAGCGGCTGTCCGGGGACAGGTTCCGTACGACCTCCACGACCGTCTCCAGCGGGATCTCCAGCTGCGCCGACACCACCCGCGAGGCACGGACCAGGTCCGCGGCCGCGCGGACGTCCGCCGGGGTGAGCCGGGCGTTGGCGCCGGGCGACACCACGATGCTGTTGTCCCCGGAGGGGTCCACGGTGATGAGGGCGACCCCGGTGGGCGCCCCGCCCACCAGCACGCCCGCCGTGTCCACCCCGGCCGCCCGCTGCGCGTCCAGCAGCAGCCGGCCGTGCGCGTCGTCGCCGACCCGGGCCAGCAGCGCCGTACGGGCTCCGAGCCGGGCCGCGGCGACCGCCTGGTTGCCGCCCTTGCCGCCCGGGTGGACGGCCAGGTCACCGCCGAGCACGGTCTCGCCGGCGGCCGGCCGCCGCTCGACGCCGATCACCAGGTCGGCGTTGGCCGAACCCACGACCAGCAGGTCGTAGTCGTACATGGAATCGACTCCCCTGAAGAGATCATCCGGGGGGGGGGGGGGGGGGGGGGGGGGGGGGGGGGGGGGGGGGGGGGGGGGGG
>NZ_JAJSZC010000449.1:0-1471 GCF_036815105.1 Streptomyces sp. IBSBF 3136 | reverse complement strand
GAGCGGGTAAGAGCCTGCTGCGCAGGCTCCGAGGGAACTCCCGCGCTGCGCACGGGAGTTGAAGTGAGGCCCCGTGCTGCGCACGGGTTGGGGAGGGGGCTCCTCGCGTTGCGAGGAGTTGGGCTCTGCGCTGCGCTCCGAGCCCGTGTTTCCTTCCGTCAGAACTTTGGCTGTATCCGGAGGTTGGGCCGGTGCCCTTTCGGGTGCCTGCTTCTGTGCGGTCCCGGCTCTTCCTCGTCGCTGCGCTCCTTGGAAGAGCGTTGGGTCCGTCCGCTGCGCTCCCGGACCTGGCCCGCCTTCGCGGGCGGCTGGCTACGGGGCAGGGGGTGTTTCCTTCGCTCGGAAGTTTTGGTCAATCCGGTTTATCGCTCGTGGTGTTGAGCGCTGGCGGTGGCGTGCGAAGGGCTGGGTTGTCGGTCGGCTGGACCTGCTGATGAGTCAGTTTCTGGATGGGTTCGGTCTCTTCGTCCAAGCCTTCATCGTCGGTCCGGGCGTAGGCCCGGATGCCCTGTTGGAGGTGGCGCGGGCTGTGTTGTGCGCTGTACCGGGGCGTAGAGGGACGCAGGCGAGGAGGCCCTGTCCCTTCCCCGGAAGGGACTTCCTCGCGCCTGTGACGACCGGTGCCCGGGCGTTTCGGCCCGGGCACCGGGGCGTGGCTGCTCTCCGGGCTGGCGTCGCTGCGGGGTGTTGGGCGATGCCTCGGCCCCGGGGGGCGTTGGAGGTGACCGGGCGGGTGAGCGTTGAGGAGCAGCGGCTGGTTGGGGCCCGGCACGGTTGTAGGGAACCTGCTGGCCGTGTGCTGGGGGCCGTCCCTGAGCCTGCTCCTGGCGGGGCAGTCGCCTGAGGTGCTGCCGTCGCTCTCGTGGGCGCGTGACGAGGCCCAGCAGGCGGTGTTCTCAGGCTGGTTGGGTCCCTGCCGGCGTGGAGTGCCGTGCCGGAAGCGCCGGACAGGCTGCCGGGGCCTGGTGAGCGCCGCGCAGGATGGCCCGGGTCTGGGTGTCTGGCTGCGCGGCCGCGGGATGAGGCGGCCCCGGCAGAGCAGCGGGGTGTCCGTGCTCCCTGGGGGGCGGGGCGGTGGATGCCCTGCCGGCCGCAGGGGCCGGGGCTGCGGGCCAGGTCCTTCGTGCCGGGCCAGGAGGGGGTGGTCGAGCGGGCGCGGCGCAGCGCCGGCGGCACAGTCGAGGCAGTGAGGGTCGGCGCGTGGCTGGCCCCAGAAGGGACTTCGTGTTGGACCTCGTGTTCTTCCAGATGATGGCCCGCGTCCTCCTCGCCGTGGGGGCGCCCGAGCCTGAGACGGTCTTCTCCGTCCTGGGCAAGGTCGGCCGGTGGTCGTTGGAGAAGGCCGCAGCGGCGGCAATCCAACGGGCTACCGAGACCGCCGTCGAGAGACGGCTGAGCCGCCGGGCGCAGCCCGAGAACGCCGACACCCAGTAGCCGGGGGCGGCGTTGCCGCCCCGCGGGAGGGCGGGGG
>NZ_JAJSZC010000448.1:0-1556 GCF_036815105.1 Streptomyces sp. IBSBF 3136 | reverse complement strand
ACCAGATGATAACAAGTGTCTCGTGGGCTCGGATTTGTGTATAAGAGACAGCCACGACACTCCCCGGCGGCACCGGCGCGCCGACCGCGGCCCGGACGGTCGCCCCGCGCCCCACGGCGAACACGGCGACCTCGCCGCCACCGGCGCGGCCCGCACCGACCCGCTCCTCGGCCCCGCCCGCACCGCTCCCGAGCCCGAGCCCCACCGCGACCCGCTCGTCGTCGCCGGGCGGCGGGGCGTGCGTGCCGGTGATCGGCCTGTGCGTGGACCTGCCGGTTCTGCCCGGGCGGTGAGTCAGGGCCGGCTGTCGCGACGGCTGAGCAGCCAGGGCTCGACGACGCCGAGTCCACGGACCGGCCGCTGCCACATCGGCTGGAGCGCGAAGCGGTACACCGGCGGTTCCTCGCCCTCCTTCTCCGCCGCAGCGGCGGCCTCGGCCGCCTCCGCCTCCGAGGCGGGGGCCTCGCCCGTGCGGATCAGCTCCTCGGCGAAGGCGCTGTCCACCAGTACGGCGTCGCGCGGGGCTATGGAGGTCAGCCGGGAGGCGAGGTTGACCGTGGTGCCGAAGACATCGCCCATCCGGGTGGTCACCGTGCCGAAGGCCATGCCCACCCGCAGCTCCGGCATGGTCTCGTCGTTCGCCATCGTCTCGACGAGGCGCAGCGCGATGTCCGCGGCCGTGCCCGCGTCGTCGGCGGCGTACAGCACCTCGTCGCCGAGGGTCTTGATGAGCCGGCCGCCCCGCGCGGCCACCAGGTCGGCGGCCGTGGTCTCGAAGGCCTCGACCAGCTCGCCGAGCTCCTCCTCCTCCATCCGGCGGGTCAGCCGGGTGAACCCGACCAGGTCGGCGAAGCCGACCGCGAGCCGCCGGTCGACCATCTCCTCGTCGTCGGCGGTCTGCACCACCCGACCCGCCGAGGCGGCGAGCTGCCGGCGCCAGACGTAGACCAGGAACTCCTCCAGCTCGGGCAGCAGCAGCTCGACGATCGGGTACGTCACCTCGGTGCGCGTCATGCCCGGCTCGGGCGGCTCGGTCAGCCCCTCCAGGAAGGAATCGATCTGCCACTCCGCCAACCGGGCGGTGGTCTGCCCCGTGGACCGGGCCACCTGCACCGCCATGGCCTCGCTCAGCAGCCCCGCCTCGACCAGACCGGCCAGCCGCCGCAGCGCCAGCACGTCGGCCTCGGTGAGCGCCTTGGCCTGCCCGATGTCGGCGAAGCCCATGGCCCGCCAGAACCGTGACGCCAGCTCCATGGAGACACCCGCGCTACGGGCCGCCTGAAAAGGCGTGTAGCGCCGCTCGGCGCCCAGGATGAGCTGCTCGAGACGCAGGGCAAGCGGATCCTCGCCGGAGTCGGCGGCGTAGGGGTCCTCCCGGCCGTCCGCGTCCGCGCCGGAGCCCGTGTCGTCGACGGTCACGCGTGCTGCCCTTCCGATCTGCCACGGTCAGGTATCGACCGGCCTCAACTCTACGGCAGGTGTGCGCCAGCTCACTCCGTGGGTTTGCCCGTCACCACTTCCAACACCGCCCACCTTGCCCCACCGCGCCCCCACCC
>NZ_JAJSZC010000447.1:0-1682 GCF_036815105.1 Streptomyces sp. IBSBF 3136 | reverse complement strand
CCCCAACGAATACGAACGCCGACACCACGCCGATAAGCTCACGCTCGCCGCGTGATCAACGAACGCGTGTCCACCATCACGGGGGAAGGCCCCTGGTCTTAGGGTGTGGTCTGTGTCAGTTGACCAGGGGCAAAGTCCGCGGCCTATCGACCAGTGCCGGGACGTCCAAGACGTCCTGGACCAGATCCGGCTGCGTCCTTCGATGTGGATTCGCCAGGGGTGCCTGCGGGACTTGCAAAACATCTTGATCGGCTATGCCACGGCTTTGTCCGTTCACGGGGTCGACGAGCCTTTCACTCTGTCGCCCGGTGGTCCGTTCGCCGAGTGGCTGTGCGCTCGTCGAGGCTGGTCGATGTCGTGTGGCTGGGCTGATGCCATCGAGCGGCATGCCGGTGGAGAAGACCCGCTGCTGGTGTTCTTCCATCTGCTGGACGAGTACCGGTCTGCCTGCGGGTCTGAGCCCTGATCGTCCATCCGCGCGGCTGCCGTTCCGCGCCCGCGGCGTCGTCGGCGTCCTCGGTTGCGGCGACGGGTCGTGCGCAGCCGTCCTGCACGCAGCCGGGCCGCGGCCTCCGGGGCCTTCTCGGACAGTTCCACGAGAGCCGGATGCGGGGCTGGCGGGACGTAGGGTTCGCAGGCCGCGGCGCGGTCCGGGCCGGGCTTGTCGCCGTAGCGCGCCAGGAGGCGGATCTGGGCCAGCGCGGCGAGGCCGGTGGCCGCGGTCGCGGCCCACTGCGCGGGCCCCTGGGGCAGGCGGTCGACCAGCGCCACGAGCACGAATGCGAGCTCCCCGGTGAGAAGCAGCACCCCGGTGGCCGCCAGACAACCCGCGGCGGTGTGCGCCTGGCGGGCGCGGGACCCCGTGGAACTCGGCGTGGGCGGCACGAAAGACGGGGTCGTGGACGGCGATGATGCCGAGCGTCGTGGCGGCGGAACGCCGGCGCAGCGCGGCGAGCAGGGCGTCCGGCAGGGGGTGCCCGGCGGTACGCGCCACGTCCGCGCCGGTCTCGGTCAGTGCCAGATTCCCGCGATGATTGATGGTGACCAGGCCGTCCAGCAGGAGCCGGGCGGCGGCCGCCTGGACGTCGTCCTCGGTCGACCAGCGGCCGGCGGCCGCGCGGTAGGGGTCGACGGGTGCGGCAGGCAGGCGCGCGCGCAGGCGGTCGCGCACGACCGGCGCCCCGTACAGCAGGACTGTGACGGAGACGACGGCACAGGCGAGCGCGACGGGATCCACGCGCCGAGCCTAGTGAGGAACAGGCACTTGCCGTAGAGGAACAGGCACTTGCCGTAAGGGACTTGAAGTGACGGTGGCCCGGGTTGCCGGTGCACTCTCAGGGTGCTGGAGGCGGCCCGAGGGCTTGGGCGCTGGCCTGATCGTGGGCGCTGGGGGCCGCCGGGCCGGGGCCGCGGAGCGGGCGGCGGGCCATAGCCTGCTGCAGGCGGGCTCGGATCGGGCGGCGGGCCATGGCCCGCTACAGGCGGGCTCGGATCTGCTCCAGGTCGAGCGGCACGTCCGCGTTCGCGATGTGCCGCAGTGCGTCGCGGGCGCGGGTGGTAGTGGATCTGACCGCCAGTGCCTGAGCCGCGCGCTGCGGGGTGCCGAAGGCCTCGATGACGCGGCGCTGGGTCTGCGCGGTGGCGACCGGGGCGAGTGCTTCGGGCAGGTCGCGGGGGGGGGG
>NZ_JAJSZC010000446.1:0-1735 GCF_036815105.1 Streptomyces sp. IBSBF 3136 | reverse complement strand
GGCTACGGCTATCCCCAGCAGCCCGGCCCATACGCCCAGCCGGGCCCGTACGCGGCGCCCGGCGCCCCCGCGCCCGGCCCCTACGGCCAGCCGCCGCAGCCAGGCCCGTACGGCCAGCCGCAGCCCGGTCCGTACGGACCGCAACCGGGCTACGGCTACCCGCAGCAGCCGCCCCAGTACCCCGGAGCCCCCGGCACCGCGCCCGGCGGGGCCCCGTTCGGCGGCAAGCCGCCGGCCAAGGCCCGGACCGCGTTGATCATCGGCGCCGCGGCGGCCGCGCTGCTCGTCATCGGTGGCACCGTCTACGCCGTCACCAGCGGCGGCGGTGACGACGGGAAGAAGACGCCCGTCGCCCACAAGAGCGACGACGGCAAGCAGTCCTCCGCCACCGCGTCCGTCGACCCCGGCGACGGCGGCGGCAACGGCGGCGCGGACCCGGACAACCTCAACGAGGGCCGCAAGCCCGGCGAGGCGAAGGTGCTCTGGTACAAGAGCGCACCCGACGCCCCCGGTTCCGGCGCCGACGCACCCGGTATGTGGATCTCCGGCGGCACGGCGGTGAAGGCGGCGTACAAGCAGGTCTTCGCCTACGACGCCGGCACCGGCCGCGCGGCCTGGGACCCGATCACGTTCCCGCAGAAGATCTGCGCGGTCACCGCGCAGAAATCGGCGGACGACAAGATCGTCGTGGCGTACATGAGCGGCGTCAGCGACCGCGCCAAGTGCAACCAGCTCCAGCAGATCGACCTGGGTACCGGCAAGAAGGGCTGGAGCGCCCAGGTCGCCGACGGCGCGCTGTTCGACAGCGCCATCAGCATCGAGCTCACGGTCAGCGGCAAGACCCTGATGGTGGGCCGTTCGCAGTCGGGCACGGCGTACGACATCGACAACGGCCACAAGCTGTACGACAAGCAGAAGTACGGCTCGGCCTGCTTCCCGACCGCGTTCGCGGGCGGCGCCGGCCGGCTGGTCCAGGTCGCCTCCTGCGGCGCCGGCACCAGCAACGAGCACGACGAGATCCGCGAACTGAACCCGGCCGACGGCAAGGTCAAGTGGACGCAGCCGGTCAAGAAGGGCTGGCGGGTCGCGCGTACCTACTCTTTGAACCCGCTCGTGGTGTACCTGACCAACGAGGACAAGAAGGCGTGGAACATCTCCACCTTCACCGCTGACGGCAAGTTCCGTTCGGAGGTCAAGGTGAACGAGAAGTTCGCGCCGCAGTGCGGCTGGGCGATCCTCGCCCGTGACCTCCAGGGCTGCCAGGGCGTCGCCGTCGACGGCGACACGCTCTACCTGCCCACCGACGCGACGAGCGGCGCCAACGAGATCGTCGCCGTCAGCCTCGCCACCGGCAAGGAGAAGTGGCGGGTCAAGTCGCCGACGGACGAGTCGATGTCCCCGGTGAAGACCGAGGGCGGCAAGCTCATCGCGTACGTGCGGCCGTCGTACGACGCGGGCGGCCAGGTCGTGTCGATCCCGACCACGGGCGGCTCGCACCGGCCCACCAGGCTGCTGCAGAACCCCGCGGGCACCGCGACGATCGAGAACGGCTTCTTCAGCTCAGCCGTGGACTGGGCCGGCGGGCGCTTCTTCATCTCCACCACCCGGCTCAACGGCAACGACGAATCGAAGGAGAAGCTCATGATGGCGTTCGGCAAGTGAGTCCCGGTCCGTATCCCGTCCTGCCTGCGCCGTCCGGCCCCGAGAGCGTCCCCGAGGTACCCCCGTCATGAGC
>NZ_JAJSZC010000445.1:0-1780 GCF_036815105.1 Streptomyces sp. IBSBF 3136 | reverse complement strand
CCCCCCCCCCCCCCCCCCCCCCCCCCCCCCCCCCCCCCCCCCCCCCCCCCCCCCCCCCCCCCCCCCCCCCCCCCCCCCCCCCCCCCCCCCCCCCCCCCCCCCCGCCGGCTCACCACTTACCCGGCGCGTAGTCCTTCATGAAGACGCCGTACAGGTCCTCGCCCGCCTCGCCGCGCACGACCGGGTCGTAGACCCGGGCCGCTCCGTCGACCAGGTCGAGCGGGGCGTGGAAGCCGGCCTCGGCGAGGCGCAGCTTGTCGTAGTGGGGGCGCTCGTCGGTGATCCAGCCGGTGTCCACCGAGGTCATCAGGATGCCGTCGGCGTCGAACATCTCCTGGGCGCTGGTCCGCGTCACCATGTTCATCGCGGCCTTGGCCGCGTTGGTGTTCGGGTGGCCCGCGCCCTTGTAGCCCCGGCTGAAGACGCCTTCCATGGCGGAGACGTTCACGACGTAGGCGCGTCCGCTCGTCGCCCTCCGGGCGGCCTCGGCCATCGCCGGGCGGAGCTTGCTGATCAGGATGAACGGTGCCGTGTAGTTGCACAGCTGGGTCTCGAGCAGCTCCACCGGGGAGATCTGCTCGATCGTCTGCACCCAGGTGTTGGTGTCGACGACGTCCGGGACGAGACCGCCGGCGTCGATGGCGGTGCCGTCGAGGTGCCGGGCGACGCTGGCGTTGCCCGCGACCAGGGCGAGGTCGGCGACCTTCTGCGCGTCCAGGCCGCTGATGCCGACGGGCAGCGCGGCCAGGCCGTCCACCGCGCCGGAGTTGAAGGCGCCGATGACGTGGTGGGCGGGGAGTTCTCCGGCCGGCAGCGGGGCGCTCTCGCCCTCGACCAGGGCGGCGTAGGCGGTGGGCAGGCGGCGGACGGTCTGCGTGGCGTTGTTGATCAGGATGTCCAGCGGGCCGGCCTCGGCGACCTGGTCGGCCAGCGCGACGGCCTGGGCCGGGTCGCGCAGGTCGATGCCGACGACCTCCAGCCGGTGCATCCAGTCCGCCGAGTCCTCCATCGCCTTGAAGCGGCGGATGGCGTCCTTGGGGAACCGGGTGGTGACGGTCGTGTGGGCGCCGTCGCGGAGCAGCCGCAGCGCGATGTACATGCCGATCTTGGCGCGGCCGCCGGTGAGCAGGGCGCGCTTGCCGGTGAGGTCGGCGCGGGCGTCGCGCTTCTCGCGGTTCAGGCGGGCGCAGTCCGGACAGAGCTGGTGGTAGAAGTAGTCGACCTCCACGTACCTGCCCTTGCAGGTGTAGCAGGAGCGCGGGCGCTGGAGTATGCCCGCGATCCGGCCGGTCTCGACCTTGGAGGAGGGCAGGATGCCCTCGGTCTCGTCGTCGATGCGCTCGGCGGAGCCGGTCGCGGTGGCCTCGGTGACCGCGCGGTCGTGCGCGGTCTTGGCGGCCCGGCGCTCCTGGCGGCGGCGCTGCTTGACCGTGCGGTAGACCTGCGAGGTCGCCCGGCGCACCAGAATCGCGTCCGGGTGGTCGACGTCGAGCTGGTCGAGCTCGTCCAGCACGCTCAGGCAGACGGCCAGCCGCTCCGGGTCGATACCGGGCCCGTAGACCACCTCGTCCACGGCCGCGGGGTCCGTGTTCGTGGCGTCCATGGAGCCCACGGACGCCGCGCCGTCCTCTGTCACCGTCATCGCGCTGCCGCTTCCCTGATCACCCGCGCAGCGCTCCGACTCGCGCCCGCTTTCGAACGGGGGATTTTACGGAGCAGCAGCCCTCCGGGCCAAACCCGCGAACCCCGGCCCCCGGCCCGCCCCCGCCCGGGCCACGGG
>NZ_JAJSZC010000444.1:0-1803 GCF_036815105.1 Streptomyces sp. IBSBF 3136 | reverse complement strand
CCCCCCCCCCCCCCCCCCCCCCCCCCCCCCCCCCCCCCCCCCCCCCCCCCGCCGGCCCCCCCCCTCGGCCGGGCGCCGTCAGCCGAACTGGCCGGGCTGGTAGTCGCCGGCCGGCTGCTGGACGATGACGTTCAGCCGGTTGTAGGCGTTGATCAGGGCGATGAGGGAGACCAGGGCGGCGAGCTGGTCCTCGTCGTAGTGCTTGGCGGCGTTCGCCCACGCCTCGTCCGTCACACCGCCGGCCGCGTCCGCGATCCGGGTGCCCTGCTCGGTCAGCTCCAGCGCGGCGCGCTCGGCGTCGGTGAAGACCTTGGCCTCGCGCCAGGCGGCGACCAGGTTCAGCCGGATCGCGGTCTCCCCGGCGTGGGTGGCGTCCTTGGTGTGCATGTCGGTGCAGAAGCCGCAGCCGTTGATCTGGCTGGCGCG
Organism: Streptomyces sp. IBSBF 3136; assembly: GCF_036815105.1. Taxonomy (NCBI): domain Bacteria; kingdom Bacillati; phylum Actinomycetota; class Actinomycetes; order Kitasatosporales; family Streptomycetaceae; genus Streptomyces; species Streptomyces sp. IBSBF 3136. Next base: position 1,377 of record NZ_JAJSZC010000444.1, on the reverse strand, counting down.
GATCTTCACCAGTTCCTGCGTCGCGGCCGGCAGCGCCGAGTCCCCGACCGCCTTGCCGGCCGAGTTGATGTACCGCAGGAACTTGCCGGCGACCGGGTTGGCGAAGAGGTTCAAACGAGCGTCCATCGTGCTCTCCTATGCCGTGCGTGGGGGCTACACCTGAACGACGGAACGAACCGGCGCGATGTGACAACCATGAGCGTGACCCGCGTCACGTCCGTCCGGGTGCGCATGAATCCCCGGCGAATGTGCGCAGGAGTGCCACACGGGGAGCACAAGGTCTTCAGCAAGCATCGTTAACGTGACTGGCCGCTCGATCCCACGTGCGAACGTGGCCAGGCCCCGGCCGAGGCCGCAGGCGCAGTCGACTCAGGAAGACCGCAAATGGACTACTGCTCCTCGTGCCGTCGGCATCTGAACGGCGCGCTGGTGTGCCCCGGGTGCGGCGCCTACGCCCCGGACATCGCTCCCCCGGCGACCGTCTCGATGCCCGCCTCGAGGCCCGCGCCGATGCCCGCGCCCACGGCCGCGCCCATGCCCGCCTCCAGGCCCGCGCCGATGCCCGCGCCCATAGCCGCGCCCATGCCCGCGCCCATGCCCGCGTCGAGGTCCGGAAGGCCGACCGCGACGCCCGCCGCCGACGCCTACGACGGCTCGTGGTTCGACGGCGGTCGCTCCGAGGAGGCGGTGCCGGCAGGGCCGGCGGAGTCCGCGCACCCGTTGCCGGACGCCGACGTGGACGGGCCGCCGCCCGCGTCGCGGGGGCGGGCGGCCCGGCGCCGTCAGCTGGCCCGCTGGAAGAAGAACAAGCGGCGGGCCGCGGTCGCGACCACCATCGCCCTCGTCGGCGGCGGGCTCACCCTGGCCTCGCTCGACCGTCAGTCCCCGGCCCGGGCCCAGGCGGCCTCGGCGCCGGACGACCGCGGCATGGGCTCCGTCGGCGGCCGGGCCGCCGCCGAGGTCGAGCCGGAGAACGCGCCGCCGGGCACGCACGCGTCGCCGGGCACCGGGCACCCCGCGCACGCCCGGGCCGCCGCGGCCGCCCCGCACCGGGGAACCCCGGCGGCGCCCCGGACGGCTCCGTCGAACACCCACCCGGACGCCGCCGCCACGCCGCTGCCCGCGCGGGAACCGGCCGCACGGCAGCAGGCCGCCGCCCCCGCGTCCGGCGGGACGTCCGGCCACGGCACCACGACCGGCACCGCGACCGGCACCACCGACGGCGGTGGCACGGGCGGCGGCACCGGCACCACGGCCCAGCAGCCGCCGGCCCCCGCCGCCACGCCCTCCACCGGCGGCACGACGGACTCCTCCGCGCCCCGGACCAGCCCCTCCCCCGCGGCGACCGCACCGTCCCAGCTCTGCCTGCTCGTGGTG
>NZ_JAJSZC010000443.1:0-1861 GCF_036815105.1 Streptomyces sp. IBSBF 3136 | reverse complement strand
CGCGCACACCCCCGCACACGCGCACACAACGGCGTCCGGCCGCCGTCGGGAACGGCCACCAGGTCGTGCTGGTTGGTGACGCGGATGATCCGGGTGCGCGGGTCGGCGGTGCCGCCGTCTTCCGGCGGGGAGCCGACGGCGATCACGTGGGTGACCCGGTGGGCACGGCAGAACTCCGGGTCCCGGGCGAGGTTCAGCAGCGCGACGCCCCCCTCGCCGTGCCCGATGAGGGCGAGTTCGGCGCCGTGCGGGATGCCGTGGTCCCGCAGGGCGAGCAGGACCGACCGGGTGTGCGGCGAGTCGGTCCGGAACAGGGCGCCCCAGGCGTCGGCGAAGTCCCGCGGCGAGGTGGGGCGGGGGCGGCCGGGTGCGGTGCCGGGCACCTGGACGACGTACCGTACGACACCGTCCGGGCCACGCACGTTCTGCACGAGGATCCGCCCGTCACCGGACAGCACCTCGATGTTGCGCAGATAGCCGAGGAAGGAGCCCTCGGTGGCGACGATCTGCCGCTCCTGGACGGTGAGCCCCACGGCCTCGGCGGCGCCGTCGCCGGGGTCACGTCGGCCGGGGTGGAAGGCACCGGTACTCGGAGTGGCGCCGGAGGCGCGGACGGCGCTGGTGGACTGTGCGGCGCTGGTGGGTCCTGCGGGGCCGGCCGACGGTGCGGGGGCGGTGGACGGTGCGGCGCCGGCCGACGGTGCGGAACCCGCCGAGGGCGCCGTGGTGGCGGACGGTGCGGCGCCGGCCGACGGTGCGGCGTGAGCGGCCGGTGTGCGGTCAGAGGCCCCCTTCCGGCGGGCCCGGTCGGGTCCTGGCTCCCCGTCCAACAGGGCGCGGACCGCGAGAAGTTCGGTCATCAGGGGGGTGAGCCCCGACAGGGCGCGCTGGGCGCCGCGGTCCCGGAACAGGGCGCGCAGGGACCGTACGGCCTCCGGATCCCTGTCCGCGGCGACGGCGTCGGTCAGCCGGCGCATGCCCGGATCACGTTCGTACCCGGGGTGACCGGCCAGGACGGCGGCCATCCGCAAGCGCAGCGAGCCGACCGCGACCAGCGTGGCCAGGCTCTCCCGGCCCAGCACCACCCGGGCCGCGCCGAGCAGCCGGCCCGTGCCGTGCGGTGTCGCGCCGACCCGGCCGCCCAGCCCCCCTGCTCCGGTCAGGGCCCGCAGCAGCGCCCAGCGCGCGGCGAGCCCCGTACGCGGACGTTCACGCACGGACGCGGCAAGGGACGGTGCGAACAGGGTGGCGCCGGTGCGCTCGGACACCTCGCGGAGGCCGTCGGCGACGTCCATCAGGTCCCGCGCGCAGCGGCGCAGCAGTTCCTCGGCTTCCTGCCCGTCCCCTGTCGTCCGTCCGGGTGCGTGGTCGTCCGCTCGCATCCGACGCTCCCTCGGCTCGACGACGTGGGCGGTGTGCGACCGCGTCCCGAGGGGCGCGGTCCCGCTCCCATCGTCAGCCAGGGCAGACACGCCCGCACCTTCATCCGTCCAGGCAGAGGACGCGGAAGGGGGCGAGAAAAGAAAAAGGGAAAGGAGGCGAGCCGCTCCTTTCCACTCTCAACGTATAGCGCACCGGGGGGCTTGCGGCAAGGCCCCCTCCGTGGCGCACAATCATCGGCCGAGGCCGGAACCAGGGGGAATGGGGGATTGACGAAGTGTGTGCCGTGTCGTCCACCAGTGGGTCGCGCCGGGACGTGGGACCGCTGGTGGCACGCGCCGTGCGGTCGCGGGAGCGCGGCGCGGACGTGCGGACGCGCGAGTCGTGCGCCCCGCCGGACGGGGCCGTCACGCAGCGGCTCATGCCCCCCGCCGCCGGGAGGACCGCTCGACCCGCCGCGCCCGCGTCTCCCACCCGAACC
>NZ_JAJSZC010000442.1:0-1866 GCF_036815105.1 Streptomyces sp. IBSBF 3136 | reverse complement strand
CGGCGCTGGGGCTTCGGTGCCGCCGCCGCGCCCGCCCCGCCCGGCACGGGACCCGCCGCGGCCCGCGCGGCCGTCCTCCCCGACCCTGTCCCCTGGCCCGGGAACGCCTTGGCGTGCGCCCTGCGGCGCCACAGCCGCCACCCTCGTACCGTCAGCACCACCGGCAGGCCGGTCGCCGTGATCCAGAGGGCGGTCGCTCCTCCGCTCTGCCACCAGACCGGTCCGAACCGGGCCAGCGCCGCCGTGCCCAGGGGGCCGCCGGACAGGGCGGACAGGAGGGCGACGAAGCCCGCGCAGACCAGCGCGGACAGCACGAGGACCCCGGCGGTGCGCCCCGCCGGCCAGGGCGCGGGCGACCCGGCGGCGGCCGTCCGCCTGCCCTGTTCATCCCGCTCCCCGAGCCGCACGGCGGCCCGCGCCACGAACCAGGCGACCGCCACCCCGGCCACCACCGGCATCAGCCCCGCCGCCCAGTTGAGCCGCGTGCCGGGGCCCGCGTCCGGTACCGCCGCGAGCAGCGGGAAGGGGGGCAGCAGGGGCGCCGGGTCGGAGGCGAGCGGGTGCACCACGTGCCCGGTGCCGAGGGTGAAGCCGGGGCCGAGGGAGTAGGACGCCGCCCACATCGCCGCGTTGGGGATCAGCGCGACCCCGAGCAGCAGGACGGCGAAGCGCCCGGTCCAGCCCTCCGTCAGCTGCAGGAAGGACGTCCGCGCCGCCGGGCCGTGCAGCACCAGGGACACGGCGAGCAGCAGCGCCCCGCCCCCGAACAGCACGGCGGTGCCGGCTCCCGCCGCTCGTACGGCCGCGCCGAGGCGCGGTCCGGCGTCGGACCCGAACAGCAGCAGCCGCAGCCGGTCCGGCAGTACCAGCAGCAGGCGGAGCACCGGCTCGGGCGGGCAGCCGTGGGCCGCCCAGACCCCGCTCGCCGCCGCGCCGGCGACCACCAGCGGCAGACACACCATCACCCACGCCCAGGCGGGGCGCAGTTCGCTGCCCGAGCAGTACAGCGCGGCCGCCCCGCCGACTCCGAGGTAGCCGAGGACCACCCCCGTCCACGCGGTGCGCGCCGGGACGGGCGGTGGGCCGTCGGGTTCGGCGGCCACGTCCGTCGCGTCCCGCGCGGCCCGGTGCAGCAGCCACACGGGCAGCGCGAGGAGCAGCAGCGGGGTCACCCCCACGGGCAGCGGAGCGCCGGAGAGCGTGTCGGTGCGGACCAGCTCGACCCCGTGGGCGAGCAGCCACAGCGCCGCGGCGACGTGCAGCGCGCCGCCCGGCCCGCTGTCGGGGTACGGCGAGCTGATCCACAGGGCGAGCACGAGCACGGCGAGCGAGCCCAGGCCGAGCCCGGCGGCGACCGCACCGCCCAGGAGGCTCGTGCCCAGGCCGGGCGATCGGTCACGCATCCGGTGGAGCAGGGGCGACAACGACGGTCGGCGAGCGGTCATCAGGGTCACGCCGCCATGCTCCCAACGACACGCGCTTTCCCGTCGTAACAGGAGAACCCCCGCTGTGTCGCCCAATATATGTTTATGTACTTTTTCGTACGAAGGGGTGGTGTCCAGTGACGGAAAGTCCTACGGTCCCGGGCGAGCGTCCGCCCGAAAACGGTGGTTCACCAGCGGCCCTGACGGCCGATCAGGCGTTCGACGCGCTGTACGCGTTCTGCGCTCCCGCCCTCGTACGGCAGACCTACCTGCTCTGCGGGCGCCGCGAGCTGGCCCGGGAGTCCGTGGAGCGGGCCTTCCAGGTCGCCTGGCAGCGCTGGCCCGAGGTGGCCCGCGACCGGGACCCGGCGGGATGGGTGCGCGCGATCGCCTACGAGTGCGCCCTCTCCCCCTGGCACCGCTTCCGCCCCCGCTACCGGTC
>NZ_JAJSZC010000441.1:0-1866 GCF_036815105.1 Streptomyces sp. IBSBF 3136 | reverse complement strand
CCGCTGCCCGGCCTCAAGGCCCTCGCCCGCTTCGCCCGCGAGGGCGGCGGGGGCGGTGGAGGCGGCGACTGCGTGGCCGGTCGGATGCGGGTCCGCAGGGTCGGTATCGGCCTGGTGGGCGGCTGCCGGGTGGGCGTCGGACGCGTGCGGTCTTGTCGTGCCGATCGTGGCGGCCGTCACGCTCGCTGTGGCCGCTGTGGCCGCTGTGGCCGCTGTGGCCTCCGTGGCCGTGCCGGTGGCGCTGGTCGGGATGGTCGTGTCGGTCGCGGCGGTCGTGGTGGCCGACCCGGGCTCATGCGTCTGCTGCGTCATCGAGGAGGCTCCCGTCGCCGAGCGTCGTCGCGGAGATCGCCGAAGGCCGACCCCAAGGAGTTCAACGCGCGTTGCACGTGTGGCAGTTCCAGCGGCGCGGGTGAGCCGAGGCATTCCGCGCGTTCCTCGTCGGTGCCGCCCAGCAGGGGCCCGGTGGCGAGCCGTACGCGCAGGGCCCCCAGGTCGTCGCCGAAGCGGTGGCCGCCGGGCGCGGGCATGCCGAGCCGGGCGGAGAGGAACTCCTCCAGTTCCTGGGCGTCGCCGACGCCCTGCCCGGCCAGCGCCTCGCGCAGCGGGCCCAGGTCGACGTACAGGTGGCGCCCGGCCTGCGGCGGCCGGGCGAGCGCGCCGGCCGCGACGACCACGCCGTGCGCGGCGGCGGCCACGCGCGCGTGCAGCCGGACGGCGGACTCCCGGCGTTCGGTGACGGGTGCGGGTTCGTCGAGCGCGTATCCGGCGGCGGCGGCGACCGGCGCGGCGATCCGGGCGTCGAGCGCGGTGAGGATGTCGAGCACGCGCGCGTGCAGCCGCTCCCCCTCCGCGCCGGCGGGGAAGCGGGCCACGGCGGCGGGCCAGCCGGCCGGCAGCAGGGCGCCGGCCAGGTCGCTGACGACGGTGACCCCGTCGGGCAGCATCTCGGCGGGGCTGAGCAGCACGCTCTGGTGCGGGTCGTGCAGGGTGTCGCGCCAGGTCTCGTCGCTGACCAGGTGCAGTCCCTCCGCGGCGGCCGCCTCGACGGTCTCGTGCAGCAGCTCGGGCGGGGCGACGGTGGCGGTGGGGTCGTCGGCGACGGACAGCACCAGCAGCCGGGGGTCGCCGCCCTCGGCACGGACCCGGCGGACGGTCTCCAGCAGGGCGTACAGGTCGGGGACGCCACCGCTCTCGGCCGGGGTCGGCACGTGGTAGACGGGTCTGCCGAGCAGGCGGGCGTACGGCGCCCACCAGGCGGCGCACGGCCGGGGCACGAGCACGTCACCGCCCTCGCCGGAGAGCGCGGCGGTGAGGGCGAGCAGCAGCGCGGGCGCGCCGGGTCCGGCGGCCACCCGGTCGGGTACGCAGGACAGCCCGCGCCGGGTCCAGTAGCCGCAGGCCGCCTCCAGCAGGGCGGGCGCGCCGCCGACGGGCTGGGCCTCGGCGCGGCCCGCGGCGGCGGCGAGGTGGGCGGCGAGCTCGGGCAGCACCGGCAGTCCGTCGCCGGGCGGCGGCGGCCCGTAGCGGACGGGGCCGTGGCCCTCGGGGTCCGTCCGCCGCATGTCCGCCTCCGCGCAGTCCGTGGTGGTGCCGTGTGGTGCTCTCGTCCGGGCCGTGCGTCCCTCCTCGTCCGCCGGGGCGGTGGTACCGGCCGCGTCGCCGGTGCGTCCGGGGCTGCTGTCGTGCCTGCCGGGTCCGCCGTGCCTGTCGTGCCTGCCGGGTCCGCCGGTGCCCTCGGGTGGTGTGTACCCGGCGGGCGGTCCTCCATGGCCCGCTTCCGGTTCGTCCGCGTCGTCTCCGTTCACCGGTCCCGGCGGACGAGGAGGGACGCACGGCCCGGACGAGAGCACCACACGGCACCAC
>NZ_JAJSZC010000440.1:0-1902 GCF_036815105.1 Streptomyces sp. IBSBF 3136 | reverse complement strand
CCCCCCCCCCCCCCCCCCCCCCCCCCCCCCCCCCCCCCCCCCCCCCCCCCCGCGCGGGACGGCCCGCCGGGACCGGGCTCCCTGCGGGAGTCCGGGGCACCCGGCGGGCGGCGCGGGGGTTCTACGGGCGGCGCAGCACCCTGGCGGACGACCCGCCCGGGAGCAGGCAGGAGTGCCCGGCCCTCCTGCGGATCTCACGCTCCCCTTTCGGGCGGCTCGCGCACCCCTTCGGGCGGCTCGCGAACCTTTTCGGGCGGCCCGGGCACCCCTTCGGGTGTCTCGCGCGCCCTTTCGGGCAGCCCGGGCACCGCTTCGGGCGGCTTGCGCGCGTCTTCGGGTGGCTCGCGCACACCTTCGCGCGGCCTGGCACCCGTGCGGACGCGACGGCCACCGCCGCGATCGCCCCGGGAACCGCCGCGGAGCGACCCGCGACAGGCGCTAGGACAGTTCGAAGATCTGGTCGGCGCCGTAGGAGCGAACCAGTGCGGCTCCGTCCGGTGCGGGCCGTACGAGGTGGGCTCGGCCCAGGCCCGCCACCCGGGCGGTGCCGTCGGCGACCTCCACCACGGTGTTCTCGTCGACGGCGACGCCGTACGGCACCGCCCCCCGGCCCACCGCCGCCACCAGCCGGGCCAGCGTTCCCCACTGCGCCGCGTGCACGTCCACCGCGCACGGCACCAGTCCCAGACCGTCCCGCACCGCGACCTCCTCCAGGTCCTCCGCGGTGTCCCCGGGGCACACCGGGACCCCGTCCACCAGCCATCCGCCGACCACCGCCCGCCGCGCGGCGACGGCCGCGCCCGCGGAGAACCCGGCGTACGGCATCCCGCGCTCCGCGAGCAGCCGGGGCAGCCGCTCCGAACAGCCGGCGAAGACCTCCTGGTAGGCGGGCGTCAGCCCACCGCACACCAGCAGCCCGTCGACCCCGTCCAGCGCGCCCTCCGGCTCGAACCGCCCACCGAGCGGCACGAGCAGCGGCACGGGCACGCAGGCGGGGCCGGCCTTCCCCAGCGCCTGCGCGTACCGCTCGAACTGCTGCTCGCCGTCCCCTTCGTCGACGATCACGCACCCGATCCGCGGCACGCCCCCGCCCCGCGCCGCCGCCTCCCGCAGGAACGGCTCGTACACCTGCGCGGCATCCCATCCGCCACCGATCAGAAACGTTCGACCGCCCATCCGGCCCCTCCCCTTGTACGACTGTCGCGACGCGCGAGAGTACGGGGCGGCAGCCGGTCCGTCTCCCGAATTTCGGGTCGGCGCCGGTCGCCGGTCGCCGGGCGGACACGTGGACCGGTGGGCGCCCGGCCCGGCAGCCGTCGCGGTACCAATCCCGATCGGTTCCGTCGACGTACTGAGACTAGGGCGTGAGTCCAGGCGCGAGACGGAAGGAGAGGTGTATCCACCATGCGAGTACCACGCGCAGGGCGTCTCGCCGCGGCGTCGGCGGCAAGCATCCTGATGGCCGGCGGGGCCGCGATCGGCGCGGCGGGCACGGCGTCGGCGGCCGCCCCCGCCGTGCACACCCACACGGTCACGGACAGCTGCTCCCACAGCGGTGACTGGCGCTGCCTCACCCGTGGCGATTCCTGCTTCGACCAGCGGGGGTTCTGCTTCGGCAACGGCTTCGGGAACCGTTTCGGCGACCGGTTCGACAACCGCTTCGACAACGGCTTCGACAACCGCTTCGACCACGGCTTCAACAACCGCTTCGACCACGGTTTCCACCACCGCTTCGGCCACGGCTTCGACGGCAGGTTCGACAACCGCTTCGGCAACCGGGTCGTGGTGATCCTCATCGGCTAGCGGGGGACGGTCTTCCAAGTGCGTCGGGAGGACCGGGACACGGCGGCGGGGGGGGGGGGGGGGGGGGGGGCGGGGGGGGGGCGGCGGGCGCGCCCCCCG
>NZ_JAJSZC010000439.1:0-1929 GCF_036815105.1 Streptomyces sp. IBSBF 3136 | reverse complement strand
GAGCACCTGTCCCGTCCCTCGCCGCGCCACCCCGCCCCCGGAACACCCCGGGAACGGGGCCACCCCGGAGGCCCGCATGAGCGCTCGCCGAAGTCTCGTATGGCTCGGCCTCACACCGGAGCCCGAACAGGAGCTGCCCGCAGCGGTGGCCGCCCTGCGCGCACCGGTGGCCGGCCGTCCCGCCCCGGCCCTGGTCGCCGCCGAGCGCCGACGCGTGGAGCGGCTCGTACTGTGCGGCACCCAGCGCGGCTGGCTGCGCTACCTGCGCGAGGTCACCGACCTGGTCGTCGCGGCAGCCGCCGCCCGGCCCGCCGACCCGCGCCCCGCCCTGGTGGCCGGCGAGGTCGTCCTCGACCACCACCGCATGCTGATCGGCCTGCCCGGGGCGGGCTACGCCCGCACCGCACCCCAACGGCGGGACCTGGAACACGCACTGGCCCGCATGCGGGGCCACCGGGACACCGCCCCGCCCGGCCGTCCCGACCCGTCCGGCCGTCCCGACCCGTCCGGCCCCTCCCAGCCCAGGAGCACCGCATGACCGGCGTCATCTCCCTCCTCCCCGAAGGAGGACCCGGCCTCCTCCTTCCGCACGCCGATGCCGCGTCCGCCGCCGGCCCTTCCGGCGGTGGCGAGGATCTCGCCGGGTACCTCGCCCGGGGCGGCTACGCGCCGCTGCCCGAGCCGCAGCGCCTGCTCGACCGCGTCGCCGGGGCCGGGCTGCGCGGCCGGGGCGGAGCGGGCTTCCCCGCAGCGGTCAAGCTCCGCGCCGTCCGGGACGCGCCCGGCCGGTCCGTCGTGGTCGCCAACGGCGAGGAGGGCGAACCGGGCTCGGTGAAGGACCGCTGGCTGCTGCGCCACCGGCCGCACCTCGTCCTCGACGGACTCCGGCTGGCCGCGGCCATGACCGGTGCCGCGCGTTGCTGGGTGTACCTCTCCGACGCCCCCGCCGAACGGGCCGTCCGCCGGGCACTCGCCGAACGTCCCGCCGGGCCGGCCGTGGACGTCGTCCGCACGGAGCACACCTACGTCGCGGGGGAGGAGTCCGCGGTGGTCCGGCGCGTCGACGGCGGCCCCGCGCTGCCCACGGCCAAACCGCCCCGCCCGTTCGAGAGCGGCGTCGGCGGTGCGCCGACCCTGGTCGCCAACGTGGAGACACTGGCCCGGATCGCCCTGACGCACTCCCGGCCCGACGCGGCCGCCGCCGTCGCCGCCGGTCATCTGGTGACCCTGTCCGGGCGCGGCGGCCGCGCCGGCGGGGCGGCCGTCCTGGCCGAGGTGCCGGCCGGCACCCGGCTGAAGGTCCTCGCCGACCTGGGCGGACACGGCACGGCCGAGGCCGTCCTGCTGGGCGGACTGTTCGGCGGCCTCTACGGCGACGGCTGGCCGGACCTGCCGCTCGACCACGACGGCATGAACGCGGCCGGCACCGCCCTCGGCTGCGGAGCACTGCACTTCCTGCACCCCGGGGACTGCCCGGTCGCCGTGGCCACGGAGGCCGCCGCCTACCTCGCGGCGCAGAGCGCCCGGCAGTGCGGCGTGTGCGTCGCCGGCACCGGAGCCCTGGCCAGCACCCTCGCGGCCGTCGCCCGCGGCGCGACCGGCGACGACGAGACCGGTCAACTGCACCGCTGGTCCCGGCAGTTGCCGGGCCGGGGGGCCTGCGGGCTGCTCGACGCCGCGGCCCGCGTCGTCGCCACCCTGCTCGACCGGTTCCCCGACCGCGTCGACACCCACCGCGACGCCGCCTGCTTGGTGTGCGCGGACCCGGCACCCGAGGACGGCCGCCGATTCAGGGTCCCGGTGCCCTGACCCCGCAGCCCCCGGTCCAGCCCGCCTCGTCCCGCACCTCCGGATGCCCACCGCATCCCGCACTCCCCGAGACGCCCGCTCCCATCTCGCCCCTGCCGAGATGCCCACCGCGTCCCGCCC
>NZ_JAJSZC010000438.1:0-1965 GCF_036815105.1 Streptomyces sp. IBSBF 3136 | reverse complement strand
GGCCCGGGGGTGGTCAGGGACAGCGTGGCGAGGTCGGGGCGCAGCCGCTCCAGCACCTCGGTCCGCTCCCGCAGCGCGTCCGCGGCCGGGCCACCGCCGCGGGTGTCGTCGAGGAGTCCGGCGTGGGCCAGCCGCTCGACGAGGGTGTCGACGTGGCCGTCCGGCAGGTCCATGCGCCGGCCCTCCTCGCGCAGCAGCGGAAGCCCGCGGGTGCCGTCGAGCAGGTCCAGGAAGCTGCCCGTGGCCGTGTCCATCGGGCCCAGGGTCATCGCGTGCGCCGGAGTCATGCCGAACTGCACGGTGTTGAGGTCGCGCCAGCCGCGCCGCAGCGCGGGTTTCACCATCGGATGCATGTCGGGTCCCCGTTTGCCATGAATCGCACTGAAAATGTGAAACGACGGTTGGGTACGAGATTGTTCCCTTGTCGGTGGAGTCGGTCGGGCTCCGCCGTCGGGTGCCAGGATGCCGGGCCACGGCGGGCGGTGCGGCGCGTTGTCCACAGGCGGGGGATGATCGTCGTACAAGCCGGCCGGGCCAGTCGGGCATATCGGTCGTACTAATCAGACGTACGGTGGGCCTCGGCACCGAACCGCCCCGGAGCCGGGACTTCGGCGCTGTCCAGCGGGTAACGTCGGGGCGTGCCCGCCGACCCCCTGCACCGCGCCGGAAAGCCACAGCGCAGCACGACGAGCCAGCCGCCGAGCGGCTCGGGGGCGAGCGCGATCGAGGTCCGCAGGAGTACCCGGCGCCGCCGTACCGTCTCCGCGTACCGCGAGGGCGATCGCACCGTCGTGCTGATCCCCGCCCGGATGTCCGAGGCGGAGGAGCAGCGCTGGGTGACCGTCATGCTCGACAAGCTCGCCGCCCAGGAGAGCAGACGGAAGCTGGGCGACGCCGAGCTGACCGAGCGGGCCGCGCGCCTGTCGGAGCAGTACTTCGGGGGCCGGGCCCGCCCCGCCTCGGTGCGCTGGGTCACCAACCAGAACACCCGCTGGGGTTCGTGCACACCGGCCGAGGGCAGCATCCGGCTCTCGCACCGGCTGCAGGGCATGCCGGAGTACGTCGTCGACTACGTCCTGTGCCATGAGCTGGCGCATCTGCTGGTGCCCGGTCACGGGCCCGGCTTCTGGCGGCTGCTGGAGTCCTATCCGCGCACCGAGCGGGCCCGCGGCTATCTGGAGGGCGTGGTGGCCGCCGCCCGGCTGCCGCATGTGCCCGAGGCCCGCGAGGAATGAGCCGGGCACCGTACGTCCGTCCCGGGACGCGGTTGTGTACCGGGTCTGTACCGGCCGCGTCCGATGTCGGGGTTTGCCGTTAGCCTGGCGCGACGCACTCGCATTCGGGATGGGGGACGGTCGTAACGCATGGCCAGGGAATTCCAACGCGGCCACAAGGCCAGGATCAGTGACCTCACGGCGGGCACGGATCTGTACGTAGGCGTGCAGATCTCCGCCCCCGGACTGACCTTCGACATCAGCTGCTTCGGCCTGGACGCCGACGAGCGCCTCTCCGACGACCGGTACTTCGTCTTCTTCAACCAGCCGAAGTCCCCGGAGGAATCCATCCAGCTGCTGGGCAGCCAGTCGGGCGACACGGAGTCGTTCCGGGTGACGCTGGACCGGGTTCCCTCCCGCATCCGCAAGCTGTCCTTCACGGCGACCATCGACGGCACCGGGCAGATGTCCCAGGTGAACCCCGGCTACCTGCGCATCGTGGCCGGTGGCGAGGAGGTCGCGCGCTACTCGTTCAACGGCTCGGAGTTCTCCACCGAGCGGGCCGTGATGCTCGGTGACCTGTACTTCAAGGACGTGTGGCGGTTCGCCGCGGTCGGGCAGGGCTTCGACGGCGGTCTGGACGCGCTGCTGAAGAACTTCGGCGGCGAGGTGCTGGAGGAGGAGGCGCCCGCCGCGCCCCCCGCCCCGCAGCCGCAGCAGCCGCAGTCCGGCGCCGCTCCCGGCTTCGCCC
>NZ_JAJSZC010000437.1:0-4134 GCF_036815105.1 Streptomyces sp. IBSBF 3136 | reverse complement strand
CCGGTGCCCACCGCGGCCGGGTCCGCGGAGGGCGGGGGCGCGCTCGCGGCCGCGGTGGGCTCCGGTGCGCGGGCGCCCGGGACCGCGGCGGGTTCGCCCGGCTGGGCGGCCCGCGTCCCGGTGGCCTGCGTTCCGGCGGCCTGCGTTCCGGCGTCGGCCCTCGTGGCCTTCTCCGCGGGCCTCTTATCGGTCTTCTCGGTCTTGCTCTTGCCGGACTTGTGCTTCGAGGTGGCTGACTTCTTCGTCACGGACTGGTCTCCCGGGCGAGGGTCGGGTCGGACGTGGCGAGGCGGCGTACCGCCGAGAGGGGGACCGCCAGCCAGTCGGGGCGGTGCCGGGCCTCGTAGACGACCTCGTAGACGGCCTTGTCGGTCTCATAGGCCCGCAGCAGCACCGGATCGGTGCGCGGGTCGCGGCCGGCGACCTCCGCGTACCCGGCGCAGTACGCCGACCGGCACCGGTGGGCCCACTCCGGAGCCGGCGGACTCGCCGAGTGGGCGGCGTAGTCGAAGGAGCGCAGCATCCCGGCGATGTCCCGCAGCACCGGCTGCGGCATGCGCCGCTCGGCCAGCGGCCGGGCGGGCTCGCCCTCGAAGTCGATGAGGGACCACGCGCCGGACGGCGAGCGCAGGCACTGGCCGAGGTGCAGATCACCATGGACGCGCTGGGCGGTCCAGGTGCGCCCCTCGGCGGCCAGGTCGGCCAGCGCCTGGAAGGCGGAGCGCAGCCCCGGCTCGTACGGCCGCAGCGCTGGCACCGCCTGGACGGCCGCCTCGAGGCGCTCGGTCATGCCGTCGACCAGCAGCCCGAGCTGGGCCTGGCCCAGGGTGACCGTCGGCAGGGCGCGGGAGAGGGCGGTGTGCACCTCGGCGGTGGCCCGGCCCAGCGACCGGGCCTCCGCGACGAAGTCCTCGCCCTTGGCCAGCTCGCGCAGCGCCAGCTCCCAGCCGTCCGCGGCCCCGCTCACGAACGGCTGGAGCACGGCCAGCACGTACGAGTCGGCGTCCAGCTCGGCATGGAGCCAGCCCGTCGGCGCGGGCACCCGGGCACAGCCCTCGCGGGCCAGCGCCAGCGGTATCTCCAGATCGGGGTTGACACCGGGGACCACCCGGCGCAGCAGCTTCAGGATGAACGTATCGCCATAGACGATCGACGAGTTGGACTGCTCGGCGGTCATCACGCGCGCCACGAGTCCGTCCCGGATCTCCTGGCTCGGGTCCCGGTCGAAACGCAGCCCGCCGATGCGCGCCTGGGTGCGCAGGGCCTCCAGGAGCACGTCGGCGGGCCGGGGGTCGTACAGGGCCTCGTACACGGTGCGGCCGGCCAGCGGCCCCTCCGTGACATGTCCGATGAGCGCGGGCGCCAGCCGGGGCGGCAGCGCCTCGCGCACGCCTATGAGGAGCTGGTAGCAGTCGCCGGGGTGCGGTGGCGCACCCAGCACGGGTGGCTGGTGGACGCGCACGAGCAGGTGGTAGAGCCCGATCCGGCCGTCGGGCGGCAGCAGTTCGGTGACGGCCACCGGGGTGAGCCCGGTGACCGGGCGTCCCTTGCCGGCGAACCAGCGCTGCCGGGGCAGCCATTCGCACAACAGCGGTTCGAGCGAGGCGAGGGGGTGGCCGGATGAGGGGGTGGTGCCGAAGGGGGTGACCGTTTCCGCCACGGGCGTCACGTCCTTTCCCCGGGTCGTCGGGGTGTCACTGTTGCGTGCCCCGGGTGGGGCGGGGGAAACCGCCCCACGCGGGGTCTTCCCTATGCGGCTTCCCTGCGCAGCCGGAACCAGTAGAAGCCGTGGCCCGCCAGGGTCAGCAGGTACGGCAGCTCGCCGATGGCGGGGAAGCGCACCCCGCCGAACAGCTCGACCGGGTGCCGCCCGCCGAACCGGCTCAGGTCCAGCTCGGTGGGCTGCGCGAACCGCGAGAAGTTGTGCACGCACAGCACCAGGTCGTCCTCGTACTCGCGCAGGAACGCGATCACCGCCGGGTTCGAGNGCTCGGTGGGCTGCGCGAACCGCGAGAAGTTGTGCACGCACAGCACCAGGTCGTCCTCGTACTCGCGCAGGAACGCGATCACCGCCGGGTTCGAGGACTGCAGTTCGTCGTAGGACCCCAGTCCGAAGGCAGGATTCTGCTTGCGGATCTCGATCATGCGGCGGGTCCAGTGCAGCAGGGACGAGGGCGAGGACATGGACGCCTCGACGTTCGTCACCTGGTAGCCGTAGACCGGGTCCATGATCGTGGGCAGGAAGAGGCGTCCGGGGTCGCTGGAGGAGAAGCCGGCGTTGCGGTCGGGGGTCCACNACCTGGTAGCCGTAGACCGGGTCCATGATCGTGGGCAGGAAGAGGCGTCCGGGGTCGCTGGAGGAGAAGCCGGCGTTGCGGTCGGGGGTCCACTGCATGGGGGTGCGTACCGCGTCGCGGTCGCCGAGCCAGATGTTGTCGCCCATGCCGATCTCGTCGCCGTAGTAGAGGATCGGCGAGCCGGGCAGGGACAGCAGCAGGGCGGTGAACAGCTCGATCTGGTTGCGGTCGTTGTCGAGCAGGGGGGCGAGGCGGCGGCGGATGCCGATGTTGGCGCGCATACGCGGGTCCTTCGCGTACTCGGCCCACATGTAGTCGCGTTCCTCGTCGGTGACCATTTCGAGGGTCAGCTCGTCGTGGTTGCGCAGGAAGATGCCCCACTGGCAGTTGGAGGGGATCGCCGGGGTCTTGGCGAGGATCTCCGAGACGGGATAGCGGGACTCGCGGCGCACGGCCATGAAGATGCGCGGCATGACCGGGAAGTGGAACGCCATGTGGCACTCGTCGCCGCCGGACCGGTAGTCGCCGAAGTAGTCGACGACGTCCTCGGGCCACTGGTTGGCCTCGGCCAGCAGCACGGTGTCCGGGTACTGGGCGTCGATCTCCTTGCGCACCCGCTTCAGGAACTCGTGGGTCGCGGGGAGGTTCTCGCAGTTGGTGCCCTCCTCCGCGTACAGGTACGGCACGGCGTCCAGACGGAATCCGTCGATGCCCAGGTCAAGCCAGAACTTCAGCGCGGNGTACAGGTACGGCACGGCGTCCAGACGGAATCCGTCGATGCCCAGGTCAAGCCAGAACTTCAGCGCGGCCAGGATCTCCTCCTGCACGGCCGGGTTCTCGTAGTTGAGGTCCGGCTGGTGGGAGAAGAAGCGGTGGAAGTAGTACTGGCCGCGCACGGGGTCGAAGGTCCAGTTGGAGACCTCCGTGTCCACGAAGATGATCCGCGCGTCCTCGTACTGCTTGTCGTCGTCGGCCCACATGTAGTAGTCGCCGTAGGGGCCGTCGGGGTTCGTGCGGGACTCCTGGAACCACGGGTGCTGGTCGCTGGTGTGGTTCATGACGAAGTCGATGATCACGCGCATGCCGTGCTGGTGCGCGGCGTCCGCGAACTCCACGAAGTCGGCGAGGTCGCCGAACTCGGGCAGTACCGAGGTGTAGTCGGAGACGTCGTAACCGCCGTCACGCAGCGGCGACTTGAAGAACGGCGGCAGCCACAGGCAGTCGACACCCAGCCATTGCAGATAGTCGAGTTTCGAGGTCAGGCCCTTGAGATCGCCGATGCCGTCGCCGTCGCTGTCCTGGAAGGAGCGGACCAGGACCTCGTAGAAGACGGCGCGCTTGAACCACTCCGGATCCCGGTCCTTGGCGGGGGTGTCCTCGAAGGTGTCCGGCACGGGGTCGTTGACAGTCATGGCGCTGAGGGCCCTCCGATCTGTGGCGTCGATCGCCCGACATGGAGCACGTGCGCCGGCGTCCGGCCGGGCGTGAGGCGCACGTAGTTGGTCCTGCCCCAGTGGTAGGTCTCCCCTGTCAGTTCGTCGCGCGCGGACAGGGTGTCGTCCCATTCCAGGCCGAGTTGCGGCATGTCCAACGAGACCGTGGCCTCCTGGGTGTGGTGCGGGTCGAGGTTGACGACCACGATGACCGTGTCCGGGCCCGTGCTCTTGCTGTAGGCGAGCACCTGGTCGTTGTCGGTCCGGTGGAAGCGGAGGTTCCGCAGGCGCTGTAGCGCGGGGTGCTCCCGGCGGACGGTGTTGAGCCGGGTGATGAGGGGGGCCAGGGTGCGGCCCTCGCGGGCGGCGGCTTCCCAGTCGCGGGGTTTGAGCTGGTACTTCTC
>NZ_JAJSZC010000436.1:0-2002 GCF_036815105.1 Streptomyces sp. IBSBF 3136 | reverse complement strand
CCCCCCCCCCCCGCGCCGCGCGCCCCCCGTCCCGTGGCCGATAACCCGCCAATAACGCGCCTCTCTACCTTCGGAAACCGTAGAGATGGCTGGTCGCACCAGAAGGGGGTGGTGTCCCATGGAGTTTCGGGTCCTTGGGCCAGTGGAGGCGTGGCGAGGGGGTGAGCGGGTCGCCCTCTCCGGTTCGAAGATGCACACGGTGCTGGCGACCATGCTGCTCGCACAGGAGCGGGTGGTGTCGGACAGCCGGCTGAGCACGCTGCTGTGGGGATGGGAGCCGCCGGCGACGGCGAGCGCGCAGATCTACACCTACATGTCGCGGCTGCGCAAGCAGCTCGGCGCGGAGGTCGAGATCGTCCGGCGGCCGCCGGGGTACGTGCTGCGCGCGCCCGGTTCCGTCACCGACCTGGTGGAGTTCCGCAGGCTGGAGCGTGACGGGCGGCGGGCGCTCGCGGAGCGCCGCTTCGAGGAGGCCGCCGACCTGCTGCGCGAGGCGCTCGAGCAGTGGCGGGGGGCCGCGTTGGCGAACGTCACCGAGCACATGCTGGACGCCGAACCGGCACCGCTGGAGGAGGAGCGGATGCTGGCCCTCGAGTCCCGCATCGAGGCCGACCTGGAGCTGGGCCGGCACGAGCAGGTCATGGCCGAACTGACCGCGCTGGTCGCGGAGTTCCCGGTACGTGAGCGGCTGCGCGCCCAGCTGATGACGGCGCTGTACCGCTGCGGGCGGCAGGCCGACGCGCTGCACACCTACTACGAGGGCCGCAAGGTGCTGGCCGACCAGCTCGGCATCGACCCCGGCGAGGCGCTGGGCTCCACGTACCAGGCCGTGCTGGGCGGCGAGCTGGCGCTCGGGCCGCGGCGCGGCGCGCCGACCGGGGTACGGCCGGTGCCGTCGATGCTGCCCGCCACGGACGGCGAACTGGTCGGCCGGGAGCGCGAGCTCGAGGCGCTGCGGGGGCGTCTTGGCCACAGCGGCGGTGCGCCGCGGCGGATCCTGGTGACCGGCATGGCCGGCCTCGGCAAGACGGCGCTGGCGGTACGGGCCGCGGCCGAGAGCGGCGGGCTGTTCCCCGACGGGCTGCTCTTCGCCGAGCTGTGCGGCCTGGACGGCGCCCCGCGGGCTCCGCGCGCGGTGCTCGCGCAGTTGCTGCGGGCCCTCGGTGAGAGCGACCACGCGCTGCCCGCGGGCGACCTGGACGAGCTGGTACGGCTGTACCGGGCGCGTACGGCCGAGCGGCGGCTGCTGCTGGTGCTCGACAACGTCACCGGCGACCGGCAGCTCACCCCGCTGCTGCCGGCCGGCGACTCGGCCGTGCTGATCACCAGCCGGAGCCGGCTGGCGCGGGTGCCCGGCGGGGACACGCTGGCGCTGCCGCTGCTGGACGACGGGGCGGCACTGGAACTGCTCGCCGCCCGGGCGGGCCGGCAGCGCCTCGACGAGGACCCGGACGCGGCCGACGACCTGGTGGCGTACTGCGGGGGCCTGCCGCTCGCGCTGTCCATCGCCGGTGCCCGGCTGGCCGCCCGTCCGCACTGGACCGCGGCCCGGCTGGCGGCCCGGCTCGCCGACCCGGCCGCACGGCTGGCCGAACTCTCCTTCGGTGACCTGGACCTGAGCCGGGTGCTGCGCTCCTCGGTCGAGCAGCTGCCGCCCGCGGTGCACGACGTGCTGGCCGGGCTCGCGGACCCGTACCTGGGCGACGAGCCGTTCTGCGCCAGGCGGGCGGGACAGCGGCTCGGCCTGACCGAGGACGCGGCGGAGAACGCGCTGGAGGCGCTGGTCGACACCGCCCTGCTCGACCTGTCGGGACTGGACGACCAGGGGCGTCCGCTGTACCGGTGCCACGAGCTGGTGCGGCTGCTGGCGGCCACCCTCGACTCCTCGGACCTGCCGTCCGTCGGCGCGGGCCGGTGAGGTGACCGTGCCCGCACCCCGCCCCTGCCTCCCGCCTCGGACGACGCCGGCCCGCCGGCCGTCCGGGGTGGACGGGCGGCGGGC
>NZ_JAJSZC010000435.1:0-2005 GCF_036815105.1 Streptomyces sp. IBSBF 3136 | reverse complement strand
GTTGGGGTTGGCAGCCGCGAAACCCCCCCCCACCCCCCCCCCGGGGGGGGCCCCCCCGCCCCCCCCGGCGCGTTCCTAGTCGTCACCCTCATTCCTGGAGTCCCGCGATGGCCACTCCCCTGTCCCCCCAGTCCGGCTCCCCGCTGTCCGCGCTGAAGACGATCGCCGTCGTCGGCCTCGGCACCATGGGCACCGGCATCACCGAGGTCCTCGCGAAGGCAGGCCGCGAGGTGATCGGCATCGACATCAGCGAGGCCCAGACCGAGCGGACCGTCGCCGCCCTGGAGTCCGCCACCGCCCGCGCGGTGGAGCGCGGCCGGCTGACCGAGCAGGAGCGCGCCGGCGTGCTGGCCCGGGTCCGTACCTCCACGGACCTGCGCGCGGCGGCCGACGCCGACCTGGTCATCGAGGTCGCCCCGGAGTCGTACGAGGTCAAGCACCAGATCTTCCGCGAACTGGACGGCATCGTCCGCCCGGAGACGATCCTCGCCACCGGTACCAACGCCCTCTCGGTCACCCGGCTCGCCGCCGACTCGGCCCGCCCCGAGCGCGTGCTCGGACTGCACTTCTTCAACCCCGCGCAGGCGATGAAGCTCGTCGAGGTCGTCTCCTCGGTGCTGACCGCGCCGCAGGCCGTCGCCGCCGTCACCGACCTGGCGATCGAGCTGGGCAAGGAGCCGGTCGCGGTCGGCGACCGCCCCGGCTTCGTGGCGGACGGCCTGCTGTTCGGCTACCTGAACCAGGCCGCCGCGATGTACGAGGCCCGGTACGCCTCCCGCGAGGACATCGACGCGGCGATGCGGCTCGGCTGCGGCCTGCCCATGGGCCCGCTGGCCCTGCTGGACCTGATCGGCGTGGACACCGCGCGCACGGTCCTCGACGCCATGTACGCCGAGTCCCGGGACCGGCTGCACGCCCCCGCCCCGATCCTGAAGCAGCTCAGCGAGGCAGGCCTGACCGGCCGCAAGGCGGGCCGCGGCTTCTACACCTACGAGGCGCCCGGCAGCGCCACGGTCGTGCCCGACGCGCTGACGCCGGCGGCGGACGGCGCCCGGGTCGCGGGCCGCCCCGTCCGCTCCGTCGGGGTGGCGGGGTCCGGCACCATGGCGTCCGGCATCGCCGAGGTGTTCGCCAAGGCCGGGTACGACGTCGTCCTCGCCGCGCGCAGCGAGGAGAAGGCGGCGACCGCCAAGGCCCGGATCGGCAAGTCGCTGGCGCGTTCCGTGGACAAGGGCCGGCTGACCGCCGAGGCCGCGGCGCAGACACTGGACCGGATCACCCCGGCGGGCTCCTACGAAGCGTTCGCCGACGTCGACCTGGCGGTCGAGGCGGTCGCCGAGGACCTGGAGGTCAAGCGGCAGTTGTTCCAGGCGCTGGACAAGGTCTGCAAGCCGGGCGCGGTCCTCGCCACCACCACCTCCTCGCTGCCCGTGGTCGCCTGCGCCCGCGCCACCTCGCGTCCGCAGGACGTGATCGGCATGCACTTCTTCAACCCGGCCCCGGCGATGAAGCTGGTGGAGGTCGTGCGCACGGTCCTTACGGCCGACGACGTCCACGCCACCGTCCGCGAGGTCTGCGCGAAGGTGCGCAAGCACGCGGTGGACTGCGGCGACCGCGCCGGGTTCATCGTGAACGCGCTGCTGTTCCCGTACCTCAACAACGCGGTGAAGATGGTCCAGGAGCACTACGCCACCCTGGACGACATCGACGCGGCGATGAAGCTCGGCGGCGGCTACCCGATGGGCCCGTTCGAGCTGCTGGACGTGGTCGGCCTGGACGTCTCGCTGGCCATCGAGAAGGTCCTGCACCGCGAGTTCCGCGACCCGGGCCTGGCCCCGGCGCCGCTGCTGGAGCACCTGGTGGCCGCGGGCTGCCTCGGCCGCAAGACCGGCCGCGGCTTCCGCGAGTATGCCCGCCGCTGACGGCGCCGGCGACTGGTCCCGCACGGAGACGGACTGGGGCGGGCTGCTGGACCCCCACGGGTTCCCGCCGCCCGCCCCAGTCC
>NZ_JAJSZC010000434.1:0-2010 GCF_036815105.1 Streptomyces sp. IBSBF 3136 | reverse complement strand
CACTTCCCCCCTCCGCTTCCGTGACCAGCCGTCACCCCACCGTGACGGCGCGAATCGCCACGGGCGTGTCGCACCGCCCCAGCTTCCGCACCAGCCACGGCATTTGGCACTCTGTGTCCTTCGGGGGGATGCCCGGGAGGGGATGGCGATCATGAATACCTTGCAGACCGGAGGTGCCGACGTGCGGGCCGGCGACCCTCGCATCGACTGGAGCGGCACCGAAGCGCCCCCCGTCCCCACCCTCCTCCACCGCCGCGACGGCATCCTGCCCACCGTCGCCGCCGCCCTCTCCGTCCGCGGCGCCACCCTCACCGGCACCGCCGCCCGCGGCGACCAGCCGCCACCCCTGCACCCCCTCGTACAGGACTTCCTCGACACCCTCACCAGCGCCCAGCGCGACCGCTTCACCGGCCGCTGCGCCGAGACCATCCTCATTTCCCGGCACATCGCCGCCGCCGACGCCGCCCGCAGCAAACGCGCCGCCCGCAGGCCCATGAGCAACGGCGAAGCCCGCAAAGCCCTCAAACAGGCCAAACTCACCGCCCGCCGCATACGCGAGGACGGCGACCCCCTCCACGGCAGCTTCGCCGCACCCTGCCGCGCCTGCACCGCCCTCAGCGCCCACTTCGGCGTCCGCATCGTCGACCCCACCGCGACCGACGGCTGAACCACCCCCCGGCGCCCACGGAACCACCAGGCACACAGACGATCGAAGGCCGATGCACCCCGACCGCACCTCAACCACCCGCTTTCCCGTGCCCGTCGACGCCGCCCTGCGCACCGCCGGCTGGCAGCCCGGCCGCTGGGACATAAAGCAGGCCGAGTTCTGGGCCGACACCCTGCGCGAGCACACCTCACCCGCGGGACACCGCCACACCGTCTTCCCCGCCGCCGTCGAAGCCTGGGCCGAATTCGGCGGACTCCACATCACCCCCGGCGGACCCGGCCGCCAGGTCGCGCCCGCCACGCTCCACCTCGACCCCCTGCACGGCCTCCACCTCGCCCGCACCCTCGGCGACCTCGGCCGCGCCCTCGGCACCGAGGTCAGCCCCCTCGGCGAGGAGACCGACACCGCCGCCCTCCTCGCCATCGACACCGAGGGCCGCGTCTACACCGTCGACCACACCGGCGACTGGTACGTCGGCCCCGACATCGACCACGCCCTGGCCACCCTCATCGTCGGCACCGAACCCGCCCGCCTGACGACGAGCTGAGTCCGGGCCCGGGCCGGGCCGGACTGGTCCGAACTGAGCCCGGGCCGGGCCCACCGCGGGTCGCCCCCGGACCGGCCGCAGGCCGACCTCGGGCCGGCCGCCCCGACCGGATCGACGGACCGCGGGCCGACCACGGACCGAACGCGGGGCCGTCCAGGCCGACCGCCACGACCGGACCGACCGACCACGCGCCGACCACCCCGGACCTCACCGACCGACCACGCGCCGACCACCCCGGACCTCACCGACCGACCACGCGCCGCCCGCCGTCAACGGGCCACCCGACCCACGGACCGACGGACCGACGGACCGACGGACCGACGCACGGCCCGCCACCCGTCACACCGCCGGAATCACCGCCGACACCCGGAAACCACCCGCGTCCGTCGGCCCCGACACGAACACACCACCCAGCGCCACGACCCGCTCCCGCATCCCCACCAGGCCATTGCCACCCGACGGCAACCGCGCCGAGGAGCCCGAGCCCGGCTCCGGAGGCTCGTTCTCCACCTGCATCGCGATCTCCACACCCCGGTGCGCCAGCCGCACATACGTCTTCGCGCCCGCCGCGTGCTTGTGGACGTTCGTCAACGCCTCCTGCACCACCCGGTACGCCGTCTGCTCCACCTCCGCCGCGTAACCGCGCGCCTCCCCCTCCACCGACAGCGCCACCACCATCCCGGCGGCGGCCGACTGCCCCACCAACTCCTCCAGCTCCGACAGACACGGCCCCTCGGCCTCGTCCACCACCCGCGACGCCACCTGCGCCGCGGCCACCCCCACCGCCGCCGGCGGC
>NZ_JAJSZC010000433.1:0-2035 GCF_036815105.1 Streptomyces sp. IBSBF 3136 | reverse complement strand
GGGCTGGGCGGCCACTGTTCGGTGGTCTGGGCGGTGATGCCGATCGTGTTCAGCAGGCGCTGCTGGCCGGGGTGGAGCTGGTGGTACTGGAGGCATGCCCGGGTGATCCAGGAGCCGATGACGGTGTTCGGGGCGGGGATGCGGGTGTCGGGGTCGAAGGGTTCGCCTGCGGCGATGTGGGTGAGGACGCGGTGGTAGTTGCGCTGCCATTCGGTGTTCCAGGGCGGGTTCCACCAGGCGTCGATCGCGGCGAGTTCGGTCAGGTGGGGTGAGGGCGGCAGACCGCGGTGTGCGCGGGTTTTGGCTCGGTTGCGCTGGCTGAACAGCCACCACCCCAGCGGATAGCCGTCATGTCGGGTGTCGCGGGGGACGGCGAGGTGGCCGTGTTCGGCGTGCCAGGCTCGGGCGTGGGCCAGGGCTGTGTCGAAGCCTGGTCTCAGGTCGGGGCGGTGCCCGAGGCGGCTGCGGGGCTCGCGGGGGCGCTTCGGTTCGGCGGCACGCCGAGTGGGGCGTCGTGCGGTGGGAGGTGCAGGATCTGCAGCCTGTCGGGCGTGGCCGGCTTTGTCTTCCCCGTCCGGAGCCGCAGGTGCGGCCGGTCTTTTCCGGGCCGGGGACGCCGGTTTCTTCCGGGCCGGGGACGCCGGTTTCTTCGGGGCTTGGGGTGCGGTCGGTCTCTTCGACGCCGTACGTGCGTGGTCTTGGGCCGTGCGGGCCACGTGTGGGGTGAGGCCGATCTCGGCGAGGAGTCGCCGCTGTGCGTCGTGGAGTTCGTCGTAGGTGGTGCACTGGCGCCACAGCCAGTCGGCGGCACCGGGGTCGTCGAGGGCGTGGAAGCCGTTCTCGGCCTTAAGGATGTGGCCGGATGCGGCGGTACGGGCGCGGTGGTAGCCGCGCTGCCAGTGCAGGTTCCAGGGTGGGTTCCACCAGGGGTCGATGGTTGCGAGGGCGTGGGCGCGGTCGGCAGGCAGGGGGCGGTAGCCGGTGCGCTGGTACTGGCGTTGGTTGGCGAGCCATTGGCCCAGCCGGAAGCCCTCGTGGACGGTTGCCGAGGTCATGGTCGTCAGGCTGCCGTGTTCGGCGGCGTAGGAGCGGGCGTGGGCGAGGGCTTCTTCGGCGCCGGCCTTGAGGTTGCGTCGTCTGGGGCGGGCGGCGGCCGCCGCCGCGGCGTCGATGCCGATCTGGGCCAGCAGGCGCTGCTGTTCGGGGTGGAGGGTGGGGTAGCAGGTGCACTGCAGGTACAGCCATTCGCCGAGGCTCAAGCTGGTGGTGGGAAAGCCTCGGGCCGCCTTGAGCGGGCCGTGGGTCTGGGTGTGGGTGCGGGCTTGGTGCCAGGTGCGCTGCCACAGGGTGCTCCAGGGTGCGTTCCACCATGCATACAGGCCGGTGAGGGCGGCGGCTTGGTGGGCGGGCATGCGGGTATGGCGGGTGCGGGTGTTGGCGAGCCACTGGCCCAGCGGATAACCGGCGGGGGTGTCTTCCTTGGGCACTGCGAGGTGTTGGTGTTCCTCGTAGTAGGCGCGGGCGTGGGTGAGTCCTTGGGTGAAGGCGCGCTCCGCCTGGAGGCTGTGGCCGCGTAGCCGTTTGGCGGGCCCTGGCGCGGGCGGGGTGCCGCCGGCGGTTGCGGGGCGGGCGAGGAGGTCGCTGAGGGGGCGGGGACGGTGGGCGGAGTGCACCGTCCACAGGGCCTTCCGGTCGGCGGGGGCTTTGGCGGTGTGGGCGCGGACCAAGGAGTGCGCCCAGGCGAACAGTGGCCCGTGGGTGATGGTGGCGAGGTGGCGGGCGAGCCAGGGCCGCTGGAGCCGGCAGGCGAGTTCGGCCAGCAGCGCGGGCATCTCGCCAAGACGGTAGGGCAGATGACCGCGGGCTTGGGTGAGGGTCTGCTGCTGCCAGCGCGGGCTGGCCAGGACACGGGCGACGGCCACGGTTTCCGGATAGGTGGGCCTTCCCCCGTGATGGTGGACACGCGTTCGTTGATCACGCGGCGAGCGTGAGCTTATCGGCGTGGTGTCGGCGTTCGTATTCGTTGGGGCTGAGG
>NZ_JAJSZC010000432.1:0-2064 GCF_036815105.1 Streptomyces sp. IBSBF 3136 | reverse complement strand
CCACCCGCCCCTCGCCACTTCACGGCAGCCCGGATCACGCCTCCGCCGCTCGCTCCTCCTCCTGCGCCTCGACCGGCTCGTCCTCGGCGGGCTCGTCGTCCTCCGTCAGGAGGCTCGGCTCGTCGTCGGCCGCGAAGCCGGGCAGCCAGTCCTCGAGTTCGTCGCGCAGCCGGACCGTGGCCCCGAGCTGACAGAGCACGCCGATCGTGCTGAGCGTCACCCGGTGTATCAACAGGTAGGCCGGCGGCAGGTTGAGCTGCTTGCCCAACTGGTAGGCGGGGGAGCGCGGGTCGGCGATGCGGGCGGCCTGGCTGCGCATCCACGAGCGGGTGAAGGTGAACGACTCGGCCCGGGCCGGTTCGATGATCGGCAGCAGGTAGTCGAGGACGGCGTCGGGGTCCAGCTCTATGGACTCCTTGACGAAGCCCTCCTCGCACAGCAGCTCGTAGACCGTCTCCGCCTCGCCGTCCAGGGTCATCCGCAGGGAGATCCCGATCGGTGCCGGCAGGCCGCCCGGGAGCCGGTCGACCGTGCCGAAGTCCAGGACGCCCAGCCGCCAGTCGCCCCCGTCCTTCGGGTCGCCCGGCAGGAGCCGGAAGTTTCCCGGGTGCGGGTCGGCGTGCAGCAGGCCGGTGCGCGCCGGTCCCGAGAAGAGGAAACGGGCCAGCAGCTGTCCGGCGCGGTCGCGCTGCTCCGGGGTGCCGTCGGTGATGATCTCGGAGAGCGGGATGCCGTCGATCCACTCCGTGACCAGGACCTGGTCGCACTGGTGCACCACGGCCGGGACCACGACGTCCGGGTCGTCGGCGAACTCCTCCGCGTGCGCGGCCTGGGCCTCGGCCTCCAGGGCGTAGTCCAGCTCCTCGGAGACCCGATCCCGCATCTCCGCGATCAGCGGCTTGATGTCCATGCCGGGGATCAGCGGGCCCAGCAGCCGGGCGAAGCGGCTGAGTTGGTTCAGGTCGGACAGCAGCGCCTCGCCGGCGCCCGGGTACTGCACCTTGACGGCGACCTCGCGGCCGTCGTGCCACACCGCCCGGTGGACCTGGCCGATGGAGGCCGCGGCCGCCGGCTTGTCCTCGAACTCCTCGAAGAGGTCACGCCAGTCCGCTCCGAGCCGCTCCTCGAGCACCGCGTGGACCGTGCGGGTCGGCATGGGGGGCGCCGCTTCCTGCAGCTTGGTCAGCGCGGCGCGGTAGGGGCCGGCGACCTCCTCCGGCAGGGCCGACTCGAAGACGGACAGTGCCTGCCCGAACTTCATGGCGCCGCCCTTGAGCTCACCGAGCACCTTGAAGAGTTGCTCCGCCGTGCGCTGTTGCAGCTCCCGGCCGACGATCTCCGCGGACTCGCCCACGATCCGCTTGCCCAGCCCCCAGGTGGCCCGGCCGGCGAAGCCGAGCGGGAGCGCGGCGAGCTTGGCGGTCCGGGTGACCGCCTTCCGGGGAAGATCAGACATGCGCCCTCCAAGTCCCTGTCGGCCGCGCCGCGCCTGTCTCGCGTCGTCGCTCGGTCCGCGGCCCTTGCACCGCCATTGTCGCGCGCGCTCGCCCCTCTCCGGAGGAGTGTTCCCCCTCACCTCTCCCCGCGGCCCCGCATGCGCACGCCGGGTGGGGCCACACGGGACGGGAATGCCAGTTCAGACCGGGTAGGGATGCCTCCCAGCGGGTGCCCGTGGCGGACGGCGACCCACCGTCGAGGAAGGCGAGGGCGTGCGCGGCGGCGAGTCCCGCGACGGCTGTGGCGAGCGTCACGTCGCAGGCCCCGACCCGGCGCGCCCTGCCGGACCGCCACTGGGCGACCAGGCGGGGCCAGACCGGGTCCCGGTCCGTGCGGTCCTGGTCCAGGCAGCCGGCGCAGCCGGTCTCGCCGGGCAGGACGAGGGGGCCGACGACGCCGGTCGCCTCCACGACGCCCGCGTGCAGGTGGGGGGTGCCGGAGGTCACGAGCGGTTCGGTGCAGAGGGGGTCCGGCGCGTGCACCGCGACGTCGTCCCGGGGGGTGAGGATCACCAGGGAGAGCCCGGGAGCCTCCTCCGCGGAGGAGACGGGGGAGCCATTGCGAGGG
>NZ_JAJSZC010000431.1:0-2075 GCF_036815105.1 Streptomyces sp. IBSBF 3136 | reverse complement strand
CCCCCCCCCCCCCCCCCCCCCCCCCCCCCCCCCCCCCCCCCCCCCCCCCCCCCCCCCCCCCCCTGCGCCGTGCGCGCCTTCGTTTTCGGGGGTACGTGGGGTGTCTCACACTCAGGCCCCGCGTCTCGTACGCCTCGAACAAGTGCAAAGATGGAGCCCGGCAGGACAGGGCCCCCACCGAAGGGCCGAAGCATCAAGCGGCCGGACACCAGCCGCCCGCCGGTCATCGAAGACCGGCGCAAGGCGCACATGCATGGAGGACGTGACGTGGCGAACGACGCCAGCACCGTTTTCGACCTAGTGATCCTCGGCGGTGGTAGCGGTGGTTACGCCGCGGCCCTGCGCGGGGCGCAGCTGGGCCTGGACGTCGCCCTGATCGAGAAGGACAAGGTCGGCGGCACCTGCCTGCACCGGGGTTGCATCCCCACCAAGGCCCTGCTGCACGCGGGCGAGGTCGCCGACCAGGCCCGCGAGAGCGAGCAGTTCGGCGTCAAGGCCACCTTCGAGGGCATCGACATCGCGGGCGTCCACAAGTACAAGGACGGCGTGATCTCCGGCCTGTACAAGGGCCTGCAGGGTCTCGTCGCCTCCCGCAAGGTGACGTACATCGAGGGCGAGGGCCGGCTGTCCTCCCCCACCTCGGTCGACGTCAACGGCCGGCGCGTCCAGGGCCGCCACGTCCTGCTGGCGACCGGCTCCGTGCCGAAGTCGCTGCCGGGTCTGGAGATCGACGGCGACCGCATCATCTCCTCCGACCACGCCCTCGTCCTGGACCGCGTGCCGAAGTCCGCGATCATCCTGGGCGGCGGTGTCATCGGCGTCGAGTTCGCCTCGGCGTGGAAGTCCTTCGGCGCGGACGTCACGGTCGTCGAGGGCCTCAAGCACCTCGTCCCGGTCGAGGACGAGAACAGCTCGAAGCTCCTGGAGCGCGCGTTCCGCAAGCGCGGGATCAAGTTCAACCTCGGCACCTTCTTCCAGAAGGCCGAGTACACCCAGGACGGTGTCAAGGTCACCCTCGCCGACGGCAAGGAGTTCGAGGCCGAGGTCCTGCTCGTCGCCGTCGGCCGCGGCCCGGTCTCCCAGGGCCTCGGCTACGAGGAGCAGGGTGTCGCCATGGACCGCGGCTACGTCCTGGTCGACGAGTACATGCGCACCAACGTTCCGACCATCTCCGCCGTCGGCGACCTCGTCCCGACGCTCCAGCTCGCGCACGTCGGCTTCGCCGAGGGCATCCTGGTGGCGGAGCGTCTGGCCGGTCTGAAGACCGTCCCGATCGACTACGACGGTGTCCCGCGGGTGACGTACTGCCACCCGGAGGTCGCCTCCGTCGGTATCACCGAGGCCAAGGCCAAGGAGATCTACGGCGCGGACAAGGTCGTCGCTCTGAAGTACAACCTGGCGGGCAACGGAAAGAGCAAGATCCTCAACACCGCCGGCGAGATCAAGCTCGTCCAGGTGAAGGACGGTGCCGTGGTCGGCGTCCACATGGTCGGTGACCGCATGGGCGAGCAGGTCGGCGAGGCCCAGCTGATCTACAACTGGGAAGCGCTGCCGGCCGAGGTCGCCCAGCTCATCCACGCCCACCCGACGCAGAACGAGGCGCTCGGCGAGGCACACCTGGCGCTGGCCGGCAAGCCGCTGCACTCCCACGACTGACCCCTCGGTCAACGGGCGCGACGACACAGACTTCCGCAATTCGTAAGGAGCAACCGAAACCATGGCGGTTTCCGTAACCCTTCCGGCGCTCGGCGAGAGCGTCACCGAGGGCACTGTCACCCGCTGGCTGAAGGCCGAGGGCGAGCGCGTCGAGGCCGACGAGCCGCTGCTCGAGGTCTCGACCGACAAGGTCGACACCGAGATCCCCTCGCCCGCCGCCGGTGTGCTGGCCTCCATCAAGGTCGCCGAGGACGAGACCGTCGAGGTCGGCGCCGAGCTGGCCGTGATCGACGACGGCACGGGCGCGCCCGCTGCCGCTCCGGCCCCCGCGGCCGCCGAGGCCCCGGCTCCGGCCGCCCCGGCCGCCGAGACCCCCGCCGAAAGGATCCACTGCTGCTACCAGCTGCTGGTGTACGTGG
>NZ_JAJSZC010000430.1:0-2228 GCF_036815105.1 Streptomyces sp. IBSBF 3136 | reverse complement strand
GGTGGGGGCTGTTGCCGGAGCGTCCCCGGAGGGGGTTCGGGCGGCGGTGGCTGGGCCGGTTCGTGCGGCTCCGGTCTCCCGGTGCCCCGCCGCGCCGCCCCCGGCCGTCCCGTCATCGCGTTCTTCGCCGAGGTGAAGCGGTCGTCCAGGGAGTCGGGCGCCACCGTGGGGCCCGTGTCCTCCGCGGAGTCCCCGTACAGCTCGCTCCACCAGTCGTCCTCGCGCCCCTCGGGCCTACCCCCCTGCTGGCTCATGCCCCTAATTGTCCACCGCGCGGGCCCGATGAAAACGGGGCATCGGGAAAATGCGGCTCGCCCGTCCATGTCGAACGGCGTGTCGAGGGACGCCCCGAACTCCCGTACGGCAGGGGCCTCATGGCCACCGGGCGGCCCCACCCCCCACGGGAGGGCCGCCCGGCGACATCGTGCGTGACCCGCTCCCACGCTCTCCTGGCGCGTTCGCGCACCGCGGGGTCCGGGTCACCGTCACACAGCGACCGGGCGCGCGGTGGCGCCGGTCGATTGGCGGGAATTCGGCTTGGTTTCCGGGGACGCGGCCATGGGTCAGGTGGACCGCCGGGCGTCCGTCGGTGGTGCCACCTTGGCAGAGTCACCGCCGAAACGGCGATGATGTGCGGCGGCGGGTTTACGCCGTGGCCGGTTCCCGCCAGACAG
Organism: Streptomyces sp. IBSBF 3136; assembly: GCF_036815105.1. Taxonomy (NCBI): domain Bacteria; kingdom Bacillati; phylum Actinomycetota; class Actinomycetes; order Kitasatosporales; family Streptomycetaceae; genus Streptomyces; species Streptomyces sp. IBSBF 3136. The sequence goes on along the minus strand of NZ_JAJSZC010000430.1, from coordinate 1,554 downwards.
CACCGCGCGGGTGGCTTGATATCGAGGGAGGGACGTGGGCCGATGCTGGCAGCCATAGGCCTGGACGAGACGCACGAGTCGGCGTACCGGGCACTGGTGTCCGCGGGCGCCGCCGAGGTGTCCGATCTGGCGCGGCGCCTGTCGCTGGCCGAGCCGGACACCGAGCGTGCGCTGCGCCGGCTGGAGCGCGAGGGTCTCGCGGCCCAGTCACCGGCGCGGCCGGGCCGCTGGGTGGCGGCCCCGCCGGGGGTGGCGCTGGGCGCGCTGCTCACCCGGCAGCGGCACGAACTGGAGCAGGCGGAGCTGGCGGCGGCGCTGCTGGCCGCGGAGTACCGGGCGACGGCGGCCGAACCAGAGGTGCACGACCTGGTGGAGGTGGTGACCGGCGCCTCCGCGGTGGCCCAGCGCTTCCTGCAGCTTCAGCTGGGCGCGACCGAGGAGGTGTGCGCGCTGGTCACCGGCAACCCGGTGGTGGTCTCCGGGTCGGAGAACGAGGCGGAGGAGCAGGCGGCCGGGCGCGGGGTCCGCTACCGGGTGGTGGTGGAACGGTCCGTGCTCGACCTGCCGCGTGGGCTCGCCGAGCTGACGGCGGCGCTCGGCCGGGACGAGCGGGTGCGGGTGGTGGACCGGGTGCCGACGAAGCTGGTGATCGCCGACCGCTCCCTCGCCCTGGTACCGCTGACCTCGCGCACGGCCGAGCCGGCCGCGCTGGTGGTGCACGCGAGCGGACTGCTGGAGCTGCTCGCCGGTCTGTTCGAGTCGGTGTGGCGGGAGGCGCTGCCGCTCCGGCTGGGCGGGGCCGGGGTGACCGAGCAGGAGCCGGACGGTCCCGACGCCACCGATCTGGAGGTGTTGTCGCTGCTGCTGGCCGGGCTGACCGACGCGAGCGTGGCCAAGCAGCTCGACCTGGGCCTGCGGACCGTGCAGCGGCGGGTGAAGCGGCTGATGGAGCTGGCGGGGGTGACGACCCGGCTGCAGCTCGGCTGGCACGCCTACGAACGCGGCTGGGTGTCCCGCGAAAGGTCCTTCTGACCTGCGGCTTCTCCCGTCCTCCTGCACTCTGGGCAGATGGGAGCGTGGGAACTCCTGCTGGTCGGCGCGCTGATCGCGCTCGGCCTGTGCGGAGTGCTGGTCCCCGGCGTACCGGGCTCGTGGCTGGTGTGGGCCGCGGTCCTGTGGTGGGCGCTGACGGATCCGCAGCCGATGGCGTGGGCCGTCCTGGTCGGGGCGACCGCGGTGCTGCTGCTGTCCCTGGTGGTCCGCTGGGCCCTGCCGCCACGCCGCCTGCGCGCGAGCGGCGCCACCCCCCGGATGGCCGTCTACGCCGGCACCGGCGCGGTCCTCGGCTTCCTGCTGATCCCGGTGGTGGGCGCGCTGCCCGGCTTCATGGCCGGGATCTACCTGCATGAGCGGCTACGGCTCGGCGGCCACGGCGAGGCGATGGCCGCCCTGCGCACGACGATGGGAGCGGGCGGTTCCAGCGTCCTCACCGAACTGTTCGCGTGCCTGCTCATCGCGGGGGCGTGGCTGGGGGCTGTGGTTTGGGGCTGAGGG
>NZ_JAJSZC010000429.1:0-2236 GCF_036815105.1 Streptomyces sp. IBSBF 3136 | reverse complement strand
GTACACCGCCCTGGTGGACGGCGAGGACGGCCCGGGTGCGCGGGGTGCGGTCCTCCAGCCAGCTGTCGCAGTCGGGGGTGAGCGCTATCGCCGAGGGCGCGGGGACGTCGAGCCGGTCGGCGAGGTCGCGCACGAGCCGGTACAGGTCCGGGGCCGACTCCTCGGCGACCGGGACCGTCGGTGTCACGGCGGGCCGGGCACGGGCCACCACCAGGGCGATGCCGGCTGCGGCCAGCAGCACGACCACGGCCACCACGCCCACCACCCAGCGGGCGGTGTCCCAGCCCGGGCCGACGAGATGGCCGGTGGAGCCACCGGTCAGCAGGATCACCTCGGCGGCCGCCGGCAGCAGGGCCACGGCCAGCGCCCGGCCCCGGACGCGCAGTACGGCCAGCGCCCGCGAGCGCGCCGCCTGCGCGCCCAGCTCCACACCGATTCCGGTCATGAGCGGTTCCCACCCCCTCCCTGCCGATCCCGTGCTCTCCTGGCGTTGCTCACTCCCCCACTGTGGCACCCGCCACCGACATCGCAATGCCGGTGGGCCAAGTGCCGGAACGCTTGCGCCGCACCATAGTTGGGGCCCCGGCCCCCGTCAGCCGTATGGGGGATTGGTCACCCGATGGAATGGCCTTGGTCAGAGGTGGGTGACAGGCAGCAAAGATCAGGCCCCGGATTTTCGTCCGGGGCCTGGAGGACTCAGGGGCAGGTCAGGCGCCTGCCGCCCGGGCCGCGATGTCCGTACGGTGCTGGGAGCCGTCGAGGCCGATGCGGGCCACCGCCCGGTACGCCCGCTCGCGGGCCCGGGTCAGGTCCGCGCCGGTCGCGGTGACGGACAGCACCCGCCCGCCCGCGCTGACGACCGCGTCGCCGTCCCGCTTCGTCCCGGCGTGCAGGACGTAGGCGTGCGGGGCGTCCTCGGCGGCCACCTCGTCCAGACCGGTGATCGGGTCGCCGGTGCGCGGGGTGTCGGGGTAGTTGTGCGAGGCGACGACCACGGTGACCGCCGCGTCCTCGCTCCAGCGCAGGGGCGCCAGGTCGGCCAGGGTGCCGTTCGCGGCGGCGAGCAGGACGCCGGCCAGCGGGGTCTTCAGGCGGGCCAGCACGACCTGGGTCTCGGGGTCGCCGAAGCGGGCGTTGAACTCGATGACCCGCACCCCGCGCGAGGTGATCGCGAGCCCGGCGTAGAGCAGACCGGAGAACGGCGCGCCACGGCGGCGCATCTCGTCCACCGTCGGCCGCAGCACCGTCTCCAGCACTTCCTCGACCAGCTTCGGGTCGGCCCAGGGCAGCGGCGAGTACGCGCCCATGCCGCCGGTGTTCGGGCCCTCGTCGCCGTCCAGGGCGCGCTTGAAGTCCTGGGCGGGCTGCAGCGGGACGACGCTGACGCCGTCGGTGACGGCGAACAGGGAGACCTCGGGCCCGTCGAGGAACTCCTCGATCACCACCCGCTCGCAGCCGGCCGCGTGGGCCTTGGCGGCCTCGATGTCGTGCGTGACGACGACACCCTTGCCGGCGGCCAGCCCGTCGTCCTTGACGACGTAGGGGGCGCCGAACGCGTCGAGCGCCTCGGCGACCTCCGCCTCCGTCGTGCACACGTACGAGCGCGCGGTCGGCACGCCGGCCGTCGCCATCACGTCCTTGGCGAAGGCCTTGGAGCCCTCCAGCAGCGCGGCCTCCCCGGAGGGGCCGAACACGGGGATGCCCGCCTCGCGCACGGCGTCGGCCACACCGGCGACCAGCGGGGCCTCCGGGCCTACGACGACGAGGTCGGCACCGAGGTCGCCGGCCAGCGCGGCCACGGCCTTGCCGTCGAGCGCGTCGACCTGGTGCAGCTCGGCCACCTCGGCGATGCCGGCGTTGCCGGGGGCGCAGTACAGCGCGGTGACGTCGGGATCGAGGGACAGGGAGCGGCACAGGGCATGTTCGCGGGCGCCGCTGCCGATGACGAGGACCTTCACGGGGTCAGCCTAATGGCAAGGTCGCCGAAGACCGGGGGCCGGGGATCCTGTGGGTTCCTACGAACGCGGCTTTCGGGCCCCGCACCGTCGACGCGTACCGTCGATGGGCGCCGCCCGCGACGCCCCTACTCGTTGGTGAACTCCTCCACCACCGTCGCGCCCAGCTCCCGCACGATCAGGTCGTGGCCCGACAGGGCCGACTCGTCGAGGTCGGGATCGTCGTCTTCGGGGATGTCGTCCTCGGGGGCGACCGGGGGCGGCTCCGGCGGGGCGGACCG
>NZ_JAJSZC010000428.1:0-2238 GCF_036815105.1 Streptomyces sp. IBSBF 3136 | reverse complement strand
GGGGTGCTCGGCGTCACCGCCGAGGTCGGGGTGCCCGTGGAGGTGGGGGTGGCCGCACTGCTCGGGGCCGCCGTCGCGGCCTTGGCGACGGCCTGCCGGGCCGCGTCGCCGAGCTTCTTGGCCTCGCCGGGGGTGAGCCGCCCCTTCTGGAGCGACTGGTCGACCAGGTCGACGACGGGGTCGAGCAGGGCGCCGGTGCCGTGCAGCGACCGGACCTCGGCGAGCAGCGCGTCCGCGCCGGGGACGGGCGAGTGTGAGCTCGTCCGGGTGCGCTCCCGGGCCGAGTCGGCGGCGACGGCGACGGGGCCGGCGATGCCGATCACGAGGGCGGCGCAGAGGGTGGTGGACGCGAGACGCCGCACGGGCAGCACACGCATGGGGGTTCCTTTCGGTGGGGCAGGGGTCTGAGCCCACCGTTGAACCCGTGGTGACGCCGCGCAACCGCTCACGCACGGTGCGTGAACCATCCGGGGGAACGCGCGAACCGGCCGCCCGCCCGCGACGATGCGCGGACGGGCGGCCGGTCCGAGGGGTGCGTCCCGAGATCAGCCGTTGGCGGCGATGTTGCCGAACGCCGGGTTCAGCAGGCCGATGACGTTGATGCTGTCGCCGCTGACGTTGACCGGCACGTGGACCGGGACCTCGACGACGTTGCCCGACACGACACCCGGCGAGTTGGCGGCGCCGCCACTGGCGCCGGCGTCGGCGCAGGCCACACCGGCGGCGCCGGCGACGGCCGCGACAGCGGCGGAGGTCAGGACCAGACCCTTCGCGATACGCGACATGGAGAGGAGCTCCTTGAAATCGACACAAACATCCGGGCGGATGCCCGGCGCTGTGTCAACGCGCGGCACGCCGTGGGGTTGTGCCGCCAAAGGAGTGATGCGCGCGGTGGTGACCAGCCGGGCTCCCGGCTCGTTCCCAAGGGGACGCGTCGTGGGCCGGCGCGCTCTTCGTCGTCGTGGACGCGCGGGCGTGACCCCGCGCTCCCACCCGCAACCCCGAGCGCCCCCATGAGCGAGGTACCCGCCGATGCACCAGTCACCACCCCCTCCGCGGCCGCGTGTCCTGCACGTCACGCAGCCTGTCGACGGCGGTGTCGCCCGGGTCGTGCGGGACCTGGCGCGGGCTCAGCTGACGGCCGGTCTGCGCGTCGCGGCGGCCTGCCCGGGCGGTGAACTGGGCGCGGAGCTAAGGGAGCTGGGCGTCGACGTGCGCCCGTGGCGGGCCGGGCGGTCGCCGGGTCCGGGGCTGGCCGGCGAGATACGACGGCTCGCACGCCTGGTCGAAGAGGTACGGCCCGAACTGGTGCACGCGCACAGCGCGAAGGCGGGACTCGCCGCCCGGCTCGCCGTACGCGGCCGGGTCCCGACCGTGTTCCAGCCGCACGCATGGTCGTTCGAGGCGGTCGGCGGCCCCACCGCCACGCTCGCGCTGCGCTGGGAGCGGCGGGGAGCGCGGTGGGCGGACCGGGTGGTGTGCGTCAGCCAGGCCGAGCGCGCGACCGGTCTACGCGCCGGGGTGCGCGCCTCGTACGCCGTCATTCCCAACGGCATCGACCTCGACCGCTACTCCCCCGCGCCCGCGCGGCCCGCCCGCGCCGCCCTGTTCCCGGACCTCGACCCGGCGGCGCCGCTCGTCGTCTGTGTCGGACGGCTGTGCCGGCAGAAGGGCCAGGACCTGCTGCTGCGCGCCTGGGAGCACGTCACGCGCCACGTGCCCGGCGCCCGGCTGGCGCTGATCGGCGACGGACCCGACCGGGACGCGCTGCGCCGGCGGGCCCGCGCCCTCGGCCCCGCCGTCCGGTTCGCCGGTGCCGTCGCCGACACCGTGCCCTGGTATCGGGCCGCCGACCTGGTGGTGCTGCCCTCGCGCTGGGAGGGCATGGCCCTGGCCCCGCTGGAGGCGCTGGCCTGCGGGCGGCCCGTCGTGCTCACCGACGTCGACGGCGCGCGCGAGAGCCTGCCGTCCGCGCTCGCGTCCCACTGCCTGGTGCCGCCGGAGGACCCCGCGGCGCTGGCCCGGGCGATCGCCACGCTGCTGTCCGACGCCCCGCTGCGCGCGGTGCTCGGCGAGCGGGGGCGCGGGCACGTCCAGTCCACGCACGACGTGCGGCACACCGCCGAACGGGTCGCGGACCTGTACCGCGAACTCCTCGGCGCCCGGCCGCCCGTGCCCACCGAGCGCAGGGAGTCCCTCCACCCGTGACCGCGGAACGCACCGTCCCCTCCCCCGGCG
>NZ_JAJSZC010000427.1:0-2328 GCF_036815105.1 Streptomyces sp. IBSBF 3136 | reverse complement strand
TAGCTACCTACCAGCCCTCTCCGTCGGTCCCGGGCGCCCACCGCCCGGCCCGGCCGGGTGCGGAGCCGCTGCCTCGGCCCTAGGCCGGCCGCAGCCAGACCGTCGACAGGGGCGGCAGGGTCAGCCTGATGCTCGCCGGGCGGCCGTGCCAGGCCTGGGGTTCCGGCTTGACCGCGTCCGGGTTGGCGACGCTCCCGCCGCCGTAGCGGCCCGCGTCGGTGTTCAGCACCTCCACCCAGGCCGGGACGTCCTCGGGGACCCCGATGCGGTAGTCGTGGCGGACCACCGGCGCCAGGTGCGACACCGCCAGCAGCGGGTTGCCGTCGGCGTCCTGCCGCAGGAACGCGAAGACGTTGTCGTCCGCCGCGTCACCGGTGATCCACTGGAAGCCCGCCGGGTCGGTGTCGCGCTGCCACAGCGCCGGGGTCGCGCGGTACAGCCCGTTCAGGTCCCGCACGAGGTCCCGGACACCCCGGTGGTCGGCCGCGGCACCGTAGGACGGGTCGAGCAGCCACCAGTCCGGGCCGTGCGCCTCGGACCACTCGGCTCCCTGGGCGAACTCCTGGCCCATGAACAGCAGTTGCTTGCCGGGGTGGGCCCACATGAAGCCCAGGTAGGCGCGGAGGTCGGCGCGCTGCTGCCACCAGTCGCCGGGCATCTTCGACACCAGGGACCGCTTGCCGTGGACCACCTCGTCGTGGGAGATCGGCAGCACGTAGTTCTCGCTGTACGCGTACACCATCGAGAAGGTCATCTGGTGGTGGTGGTACGCGCGGTGCACGGGGTCGTGGCTCATGTACTCCAGCGAGTCGTGCATCCAGCCCATGTTCCACTTCAGGCCGAACCCGAGCCCGCCGAATCCGCTCGGGCCCTTGTGGTGGGTGGGCCGGGTGACGCCGTCCCAGGCGGTGGACTCCTCGGCGACGGTCACCACTCCCGGGCAACGGCGGTAGACGGTGGCGTTCATCTCCTGGAGGAAGGCCACCGCGTCCAGGTTCTCCCGGCCGCCGTGCTCGTTCGGCGTCCACTGGCCCGGCTCGCGCGAGTAGTCGAGGTAGAGCATCGAGGCGACGGCGTCCACCCGCAGCCCGTCGATGTGGAACTCCTCACACCAGTACACGGCGTTCGCCACCAGGAAGTTGCGCACCTCGCGGCGGCCGAAGTCGAACTCCAGCGTGCCCCAGTCGGGGTGGGCGGCCCGCAGCGGGTCGTGGTGCTCGTACAGCGGACGCCCGTCGAACTCGGCCAGCGCCCACGCGTCGCGCGGGAAGTGCGCCGGCACCCAGTCCATCAGTACGCCGATCCCGGCCTGGTGCAGCCGGTCCACCAGGTACTTGAAGTCGTCCGGTGTGCCGAGCCGGGCCGTCGGCGCGTAGAACCCGGTGACCTGGTAGCCCCAGGAGCCGCCGAAGGGGTGCTCGGCGACCGGCATCAGCTCCACGTGTGTGAAGCCCATCTCCGTCACGTAGGCGGGCAGCTGTTCGGCCAGTTGCCGGTAGGTGAGCCCGGGCCGCCAGGACGGCAGATGGACCTCGTACACCGAGAACGGCGCCTCGTGCACCGGGGTGTCGGCGCGGTGGGCCATCCACTCCCCGTCGTCCCACTCGTGGTGCGAGGCGTCCACGATCGAGGAGGTGGCGGGCGGCACCTCGGTGCGGCGGGCCAGCGGGTCCGCGCGCAGGGTGTGCGAGCCGTCCGGACGGGTGATCTCGAACTTGTAGAGCTCGCCCTCGCCGACGCCCGGCACGAACAGCTCCCACACCCCGGTGCCGCCGAGCGAGCGCATCGGGAAACCGGTGGCGTCCCAGAAGTCGAAGCCGCCCGCGACGCGCACGCCCCGTGCGTTCGGCGCCCAGACCGCGAACCGGGTGCCCGGCACGCCCTGGTGGGTCGTCACGTGTGCGCCGAGTGCCTGCCACAGCTGCTCGTGGCGGCCCTCGCCGATCAGGTGCAGGTCGAGATCGCCGAGCGTGGGCAGGAAGCGATAGGGGTCCTCGGCCTCGTGGACGGCGCCGTCGTACGTCACCAGCAGCCGGTAGGCGGGGACTTCGGTGAGCGGGAGCAACCCGGAGAAGAACCCGTCGCCGTCGTCGTGCAGGTCGGCCCGCAGTTCGCCGGAGACCACGGCGACCGCCTGCGCGTAGGGGCGGAAGACGCGGAAGGCGACCCCGCCGGGCACCGGGTGGGCGCCGAGCACGCCGTGCGGGTCGTGATGGGTGCCGTGCAGCAGCCGCTCGCGGTCACCGGCGTCGATCGCCGGGGAGACGGCCACTTCCGGTGCGGCTTCCGGTGGCGGGGCCGGGGTGGCCACGGCCGCCGGCGCGGGGC
>NZ_JAJSZC010000426.1:0-2425 GCF_036815105.1 Streptomyces sp. IBSBF 3136 | reverse complement strand
GGGCGCGGGGGAGGAGCGGCAGCCGGGGCCCACCCTCGCCCGGCTGGAGGAACTGGCCGACAGCGTCCGCGCCACCGGGATGAACGTCCACCTGCACCGCGAGGGCACCACCGACGGCCTGCCCGCGGGCGTGGACCTGGCCGCGTACCGGATCGTCCAGGAAGCCCTCACCAACACACTGCGCCACGCGGCCGGAGCCGATGAGGTCAGCGTGCGCGTGACGGCCGGAAGCGAAGCCGTGGAGGTCAGCGTGGTCGACAACGGACACCCCCGGCAGGGCGCCCGGCCCGGCGGCCCGACGCCGGCCGGAGCGGGGCGGGGCCTGATGGGGATGAGGGAACGCGTACGTCTCGTTGGCGGCAGCCTGCGCGCCGGCCCCCTGGCCACAGGCGGATTCGAGGTCGCCGCCCACCTGCCGGTGGAACGGACCACACAGCACACGGCGGAAGGCACGGGAGACCGCAGGCCGGAGCACATGGCGGAGGGCACGGGAGACCGCAGGCCGGACCGTCCGGCGGAAGGCACGGTAGACGGCAGGCCGGACCGCCCGGCGGAAGGCACGGTAGACGGCCCGCCGCAACACGCACCGGAAGGCCCGCCGCAGCGCACCCCGCAGCGCACGCCGATCGGCACTCCGCAGTCCAAGGCGGACAGCGCCTCTCGGCGCATGGCGGACGGCGCCCCGGAGGCCGTGCCGGAGAGCGTGCCTGAGGACATGGCGCAGGACCTGCCCGACGGAAAGACGGACGGTACGCCGGAAGGAACAGCGGACGGTACGCCGGACGGAAGAGCGGACGGTACGGCGGAGGGCGGGGCATGACACTGCGCGTGGTGGTGGCCGACGACCAGACCCTGGTCCGCACCGGTTTCCGCATGATCATCGACGCCCGGGAGGACCTCGAGGTGGTCGGCGAGGCGTCCGACGGCGGGGAGGCGGTACGGCTGACCCGGCAACTGGCACCCGACGTCGTGCTGATGGACGTGCGCATGCCCGTGGTGGACGGCATCGAGGCGACCCGGCAGATCGCCGATTCCGGCAGCCGCGCCCGAGTCCTGGTACTGACCACCTGGGACGTGGACGCACACGTGGTCGCCGCCCTGCGGGCCGGGGCCAGCGGCTTCCTGCTCAAGGACATCCGCCCCGCCGAACTCGTCGACGCCATCCGCCTCACCGCGCGCGGCGACGCCCTCTTGGCGCCGACCGTGCTCAGCCGCGTGCTGGACCAGTTCCTGCGTGCCACGCCCGACCCGGCACCCCCACCCTCCCTGCGGAACCTCTCCGGCCGCGAACGCGAGGTCCTCACCCTGATCGGGCAGGCCCTGTCCAACGCGGAGATCGCCCAGCGGCTGCGCCTGTCGGAGGCCACCGTCAAGAACCACGTGACCGCGGTCCTGCGCAAACTCGGACTGCGGGACCGCGTGCAGGCCGTCGTCGCCGCCTACGACCACGGCCTCGTCCAGCCTCGCCGCCCCTGACAGCCGCCTCCTCCGGCAGCCGGCACCGCCCCTCGCCGGCGGGCGACGGTCACGCCCCCGGGCCGCCGCGTTCTCCTCCTCAAGGAGGAGACGGCGACGCGATCCTCCTGTGCTCCCATCGCCGGACCGGTCCTGCGGCCGATCCGCCGCCGGGGTGTGCGGCCCTAGCGTCGGAGTGTGACCGACAACCTGTCCTTGCCCTGTCTGACGTACCTGCTCGCGCACGACGCCGCGACCGAGGCTCCCTACGACCGTGCCCGTACCGCACTGCTGGTCCGGGCCGCCGCCCTGACCGACCTCGCGCTGCGCGGCCGGCTCAGGCAGGACGGCGGCACGGTCATCGCTTCCGGTACCCCGCCCACCGGTGACGTGGCCCTGGACGGCGTGCTGCGCGACGCCGAGGGAGGGCACGGCTTCAAGCACCTCATGCGCCGCCACCGCAAGCGGACCCTGACCGAGGTGGAGGACCAGCTCGCCGCGGCCGGACTCCTCACCGTGAAGGAACCCCGCACCCCCTTCGGCGCCCGCAGGCTGACCGTGACCGACCCGGCCGTGCCCGCCGCCCTGCACGCCCGACTCGCCACCGCGCTGCGCGGCACCACCCCCGTACCCGAGCTGCCCGCCACCGACGCCGCGCTGCTGGCCCTGGCCGGGGCCGGCAACATCCGCTCGGTCGTCTCCCGCCGGGAGCACAAGACCTACCGGGCCCGCATCGACGCGTGCACGAAGTCGCTCGCCGCCCTCGCGCCCGGTCTGGAGCACGCCGTACGCGCCCTGCCGACCACCATGATCGCCGCCCAGGGCGGCATGGGCGGCAGCTGACTTGACCGAACGGGGAGACGACCACCATGCACCGCGCCTTGACCACCTTGGGCTGCGCCCTGACCACCGTCCTCGCGACAGCCTGGACCACCCTGCCCCCGACGCCGCCCGCCGCCAAGTCCGCCAC
>NZ_JAJSZC010000425.1:0-2485 GCF_036815105.1 Streptomyces sp. IBSBF 3136 | reverse complement strand
CCCTCCCCCACAATCGGCGGCACTCGCGCGGGTCGAACCCCCTCCGCGAGGGGACGAGCGTTCCGTCCCGGGCACCCGCCGTGCCCCGCCTAAGGAAACCGCAGTCCGCATATGCCCGAGCGTACGCCCTACCTTTACGCAGCGAACACGCCTTTTCACAAAGAGGTACGCAACCAGCCAGAACCCGGGGGGCGCACGATGCCGAACGCGCCGTCCGCCCCGCCGGTGTCGTGCGTCGGACGCCCCCCGGGGCGGACCCGGGGTCACCTGGGAGAACGGCCGGATTGCAGCGGGCGCCCGGCGGGCGCGGCCCGGTCACGCGACGGAGACGCGCGACCGGGGGCGTGCCGGGGTGTGCGCTACTTCACGGGCAGGTGGTACGCGACCCGGTAGCGGTCGGCCGGGATCACGACGTCGGCGGTCTCCACGGGGCGGCCGGAGGCGTAGTAGGTGCGCTGCACGACGATGACCACGTGACCGGGGACGCCGCCCAGGACGTGCAGTTCCTCGGCGAGGCCGGGGCGGGCGCCGACCTCCTCGGTCACGTTGTCCACGATGACGTCGATGGCGCGCATGCGCTCGACGACGCCCATGCCGCCGAGCGGCCCCTCCTCGGGCAGCATCACGGGGGTGCGGCCGGTGACGGTGAGGGGTTCCCAGGAGGTGGAGAGCATCATCGGCTCCCCCGCGTCCCGGAAGAGGTACTTGGTGCGCATGACCCGCTGGCCCGGCTCGATGGCGAGCCGGTCGGCGATGGCGGCGCCGGCCTCGGCCTGCTCGCTGCTCGACTCCCAGCTGCCCCGCACCGAGGCGTCCGCCTGCTCCTGCCGGAAGGGCGTGGCGCCGCCGGAGGGACGGAAACCGGAGCGGGCCACGCGCCGTGGCACCGGCCGCTCGCGCACGTACGTCCCCGATCCGGAGCGGCCCTCGACCAGACCCTCGGCCATGAGCACCTTGCGGGCCTCCAGCGCGACGGTGTCCGAGACGCCGTACTCCTCGCGGATACGGGCCTGTGACGGGAGCCGGGTATGGGGCGGCAGCGAACCGTCGACGATCTTCTTGCGGAGATCACCCGCGACACGCAGATACGCCGGCTGTTCACCGAAAGTCACTGGCCGCTCCCATCAGGTTGTACAGACAGCAACAGCCTGGCAACCGTGGGTTGTGCGGTGCAAGCAAAGGCCAGAGAATCACTCGATGTGATGACATCGTGCCGGGGAGGGCTTTACCCAGGCACTTTCTCCCCGCTATGGCGGCGATCACACCTCAGTGGCCGTCCCGCCCGAGCCGCCCGGGGCACCCGGTCCGTCCGGGGTGGCGCCGCCCTCGCCGCGTTCCGCCGGCGGGGTGGCCGCGAGGCCCAGGGCGGTGCGCGCGGGGACCGCCGCCTCCAGGTCGAGCAGTCCGAGGCCGGCGTCGTAGTGCTCGTGGAAGGCGTCCGCGTCCTTCGCCCGCGCGGCCCTCGTCCACTCGGCGCGCGCCCGGTCCGCGTGGGCCGCGAGGGCCCGGACCGGCCCCCGGGCGCCGGCCGGCCAGGTGCGCCCGCGCAGCAGCCGGGCCTGCCGGTCGAGCGCGGCCGACATCCGGCCCGCCCACGCCTTGTGGCCCGGCAGGTCGTCCTCGACGTGCGCGGAGTCCGGGGCGGTGGCCAGGGCCGCGTCGAGGAGGTGAGCGGCTTTCAGGTAGGCGACCTGGTCGGCGTCGAGGACGGTCTCGTCGTTGCGCAGCGAGCCGGTGAGGCCGGCGCCCTCGGCGACGCTGCCGAACAGGCAGGTGACCTCACGGTCCCCGGCCGACCAGCTGTCCTCGGTGGGTGTCAGGTAGTACACGTCGACGTCGTCGGGCACCGCCCAGCCGTCCATCGCGTAGTCGTCCCGCAGGACGTAGCAGCGCGCGCCGGCGGTGTCGCCGACCGACTCCTCACCCGGGTAGGGCCCGTCCTTCAGCCGGAACGAGGCGAACACCTCGCCGTCGTGGCCGCCCGAGCACGGCACCACGTCGAGGTCGCGGCTCTCCCCGGCCAGCCGGCCGCCGGGCGCGTCGAAGCACTCGCCCTTGACCAGGGAGATGCTCGCGCCGTCGCGCGCGCTCTCCTTGACGCCCTCCCAGAAGGCGGAGGCGCCGCCCGTGCCGAGCAGCAGGCCCCACAGCGCGAGCCCGATCGCGGACAGCACCGCCCCGCCGGTCGCGAGCCCCGTGCCGCGTTCGCCCCGCCGCCGGATCTGCCGCAGCGCGATCAGGCCGAGCGCCAGGCCGACGCCCGGCAGGCAGCACAGCACGCCGAACACGAGGGAGGCGACGGCGAGGCCGTTGACCGGGGCCGGCCGGTTGTACGGGCTGTACCCCTGCGTCCACGGCCGGTACGGCTGCCCGTGGGGCGGCTGCGGGCCGTACGGCCCCCGCGGGTACGGCGGCTGGTACGACCCCTGCGGTTGCGGGGGGCCGGGAGGCGGGGGTATGGACACCGGTGACCGTGCTCCTGGGT
>NZ_JAJSZC010000424.1:0-2510 GCF_036815105.1 Streptomyces sp. IBSBF 3136 | reverse complement strand
CCCCCCCCGCCCGGCGCCCCCGCCCCGGGGCCGGTACGAAGCACCCCGCGAAACTGTGTAGACTTACCGACGTTGCCGATCGCACCATAGTGCTGGCAGCACGCCGCTTTAGCTCAGATGGCCAGAGCAACGCACTCGTAATGCGTAGGTCTCGGGTTCGAATCCCGAAAGCGGCTCCATTTCGAAGCCCAGCTCGGACATTGTCCGAGCTGGGCTTTTTCGTTCGGCGGGTACGCGGTGATCGGTGATGAGGCGTGGACCGGCCGGCATGACACCTCCCGGCTCAGTCTCGCGCGCGGCCGATGGTCATCGACCAGCGCACCGTGGAGGGGGCCTCGACGGTGGCGGTGCCGCTGTGGGCGGTGCCGGTGACGCGCACCTCGTGGTAGACGGTGTCGGCCCGGTCGACGGGGCAGCTCAGGGTGAAGGCGACGTGTACGGGGCGCACTGTGACGCTGACCTCGCCCTGGCCCTGGCAGCGGAGCGCGAGGATCAGGGTGTCCCCCTTCCTGCCTCCGGTGAAGGCGATGCTCGCGTTGCCGGTGGTCGGCTCGAGGCGGCCGGCGAGGATCTCGTCCGGGTTCAGTTCCGGTGACCGGTGGAACATGGGGTGGGCGGCCTTACCCGCGGGGGCCGTGGCCGGACCGGCCGTGTGCGTAGGAGCCGTGCCCGCTGGGGCCACCGGAGTCGCGGCCGGTCTCGGTGCGGACGGCCCGGCGGGGCGTGACGGCTTCCCGGCGTCCGCGTCGGCGGCGTGGTCCGTGGCGCAGCCGGTGAGCAGCGCGGCGCACGCGAGGCCCAGGGCGGCGAGGGTGCGGAGGTACATGTCTGGTTCCCCGTTCTTCTGCGGTCGCCCGGATCATGTCAGCGGCACCGACCGGACCGCGGGCCTCCGCGCAACTCCTGAGCTGGATATGAGGTTGGAGGGATCACCGGGCTCCCCGGGGGCCGCCTTGCCGCCGGCGCGGGCGTCCTTCTAGGGTGAACGGGCCGTGGTGCTCGGGAAGACCGGTGACCGCCCTCAGGGGCGCAGTCCGGAGCGGCCCTCGCCACTGTGATCGGGAAGTTCCCGCCCCCTACACGCCACTGGCCGCACGGCCGGGAAGGCAGGGGCGGGCGCGTCGACCCGTCAGCCAGGAGACCGGCCACGGCATCACGAAGCTGATCCACGAGGTGCTGGAGCGTGACCGTATGACCGTGCCCACTGGCGTGCCCGAGAGCGGGCCCCGGCCCGCCGCCACCCCGACCTTCCGGTGGCGCCGCGAGGACACCGTCCGGACGGCCGGCCTCCTCGCCGTGATCGTCGCTCTGCACGTGGTCGCGTTCGGGATCCTGTTCCTGCTCGTGATCCCCCGTCACTACGAGGTCGACACCACGGCGTTCGGGATCGGACTGGGTGTCACGGCGTACACGCTCGGCATGCGACACGCCTTCGACGCGGACCACATAGCCGCGATCGACAACACCACCCGCAAGCTGATGGCCGACGGCAAGCGGCCGGTGTCGGTCGGCTTCTGGTTCGCGCTCGGCCACTCCAGCATCGTGGTCCTCATGGCCGCGCTGGTCGCGGGCGGCGCCAAGCTCGCCGGCACCCTGATGAACGACGGCTCCCGGACCCACCAGGTCCTCGGCACCGTCGGCACCACGGTCTCCGGCTCCTTCCTGTACCTGATCGCCGCGCTCAACCTCGTGGCGCTGCTGGGCATCCTGCGGGTCTTCAGGGCGATGCGGTCCGGGCGCTACGACGAGGCCGAGCTGGAGGCCCACCTCGACTCGCGGGGCTTCATGAACCGGCTGCTCGGCCGGCTCACCCGGTCCATCCGCCGGCCCGGCCAGATGTACCCGCTCGGCTTCCTCTTCGGCATCGGCTTCGACACGACGACGGAGGTCCTGCTCCTCGCCCTGGCCGGCAACGGGGCCGCCGCCGGGCTGCCGTGGTACGCCGTGCTGTGCCTGCCGCTGCTGTTCGCGGCCGGCATGAGCCTGTTCGACACGCTCGACGGCACGTTCATGAACTTCGCGTACCAGTGGGCGTTCTCCAACCCGGTGCGCAAGGTCTTCTACAACCTCACCATCACCGGTCTGTCCATCGCGGTGGCCTTCTTCGTCGGCACGATCGAGCTGGTCGGCGTCCTGCACGACAAGCTCGGCCTGGACGACGGGATCACCGGCTGGATAGCGGGGCTCGACCTGGACAACGTCGGCTACGTCATCGTCGGCCTGTTCGTGGTCGTCTGGGCCGTGGCCGTCGCCTACTGGCGGCTGGCCAAGGTCGAGGAGCGCTGGACGGCTCGCGCCGCCGACACCGGCTGACGTCCCCGTACCCCGGGTCGGGTGCTTGCCCCCGTACCCCTCCAACACCTCCGCCCGTCAACACCCGTGCCCGCCAACACCCGCGCCCGCCCGTACCCGTACGCGTCCACACCCCTACCCGCCCCCACCCCGACGGCCCCGGGCGCGGGCCGGTCGGGGGGGGGGGGGGTGGGGGGTGGGCGCGTTCCGGTAAGGGG
>NZ_JAJSZC010000423.1:0-2511 GCF_036815105.1 Streptomyces sp. IBSBF 3136 | reverse complement strand
ACGAGATGATAACAAGTGTCTCGTGGGCTCGGATATGTTTATAAGAGACAGGGGCGGATCGGGCCGGTGTCCGGGCCGGTCCCCGTGCGGCGGCCCCCGGCTCTCCCGGACCGGGACGTACGGCTGGGGGCTCGGCGTCGGCTGGGCGGGCGGCGGGAGGTGGAAGCTCCCGGTGTCCGACATGGACACGGACGCCGACGAGGACGGCGAGGGGGGTGGCGCCGAGGACGCCGACGAGGGCGGGCGCGAGGGCGCGGAGTGCTCCGGCCCGTCGGTCTCCGCGCGGCGGTCGAGGCGGGGGTCGACGGTGCCGCCGGAGGGTTCCGGCCGTGCCGCGCCGCCGGTCCCGTCGGCGGTGCCGGTTCCGCTGCCGGTGCCGGTGGCCGTCCCCGCGGGCCGGACCTGGACGCCGGGGGCGCGCTTGAGCGGACCGTCGGGGCCGAACCCGGGCGGCAGCGGGCCGAGCTGGTCGAAGATCTCGATCAGTTCGTCGTCGGGCCCTGGCTCCGGCAGCAGTTCCGCGGCGGCGGCGAGCGCCTTGCGCGCACCCGTGGCGGTGCGGAACCGGACGGCCGGATCGGGCTGGAGCAGGGTGGCCACCACCTGCCACAGCGGCTCCGGCACCCCCTTGGGCGGTCCGGGCGTCCCGTGCTCGGTGAAGTACTGGACGAGCGCCTTGGCGTCCGGCTTGGCCCCTTCGAGCAGGTAGAGGGCCACCAGACCCACGGCGAACAGGTCGGCGGGGAAGTCCGGTTCGGAGCCCAGCATCTGCTCGGGCGCCAGATAGCCGGGCGTGCCCACGACGAGGTTGGTCTCGGTCAGGCGGGGCTCGCCGAACCGCATGGCGATGCCGAAGTCCGAGAGCCGCAGCCGGGGCCGTCCGGTGCCGGTGGCTTCGAGCAGCACGTTGGCGGGCTTGATGTCCCGGTGCACGACTCCCTCCGCGTGCACCGCGGCGAGCCCCGAGAGCAGCTGGTCGAGCAGGGTGCACACGAAGACGGGCGGCAGCGGCCCGTAGTCGCCGACGAGGTGGACCAGCGAGCCGCCCCCGACCAGGTCCATCGTGAACAGGACCTTGTCGTCGTCGGCGGCCCAGCTGGCCGGGGCGAGGACGTGCGGATGGTCGATGCGCAGCGCCTGTTCCCGCACGAAGCGCAGCAGTGAGTGGGCGTCGCGCTGCTGGAGCACCTTGGCCGCCACATAGCGCCGGCGCCGGTGGTCCCAGGCACGCCAGACGGCGCCCGCGCCGCCGCGTCCGATCGGGTCGGCCAGCTCGTACCGGCCCGCGAAGACCTCACCCATGACAGTCCGCCGCTCCTCCCCCTAGGGCCTGTGGACTCCCCCTACCCACGCGGCTCCCGTCCTGCCCCCCTGGGCCGTGCCGCTGTGGCCCGGTTCCCGGACCCCCTCCGGGCAACCGGGCCGCGGGGTCAGTTCTGGTGGGACTGGTAGTGCGCGACGGCGTCCGAGGTGCGGCCGGCGCCGTAGACCCGCAGGAACTCGGCCAGTTCGGGGTGGCTCGGGGCGAGGCTGTCGGCGGCGTCGATGATGTCACCGGCGGCGGCCACGGAGCGCAGCAGCGACTGGATCTCGCGCACCACGCGCTTGACCGTCGGCGCACCCGAACTGCTCGTCGTCTGTGTGGTGTTGCTGAGCACCGAGCCCCCCTGGGACTTCTTGATCTCGTCCATGCGGTCGGTGGCCTCCGCCGCGCTGACACTGCCGTCCGCGACCTGTGCCGCCAGCTCCTGCAGCAGTTGCACCCGCTGGACCACGGCGGGATTGCCGATCTTCGCGCGCTGGCCGCTCATCAGCTGCGACAGCATGGGGGCCGACAGGCCCAGCACCGCCGCGAGCCGGGCCTGGTTCAGCCCGAGATCGTCGATGAGCTTACGGAAGAGCGCCCCCAACGGCTCCCCGTACCAGTTCCGCTGCAGCTCCCGCGCTCTGGCGGTGGCTTCCTGCTGTGCGGCGTCCATTGCGTCTCCCCATCGCTTCCCCTGAAAACCGCGGTTCGCTGTAGCGAACCACGTCGAGCATCTTACGGAGAGTGGTCATCCACGGGGACCCCCAATCTTTTTGCGGGATACGGGGGGTGACCCGGTACTCTGGTCTGCGGCGCCCGCCGGATCGTGAGATCTTCGGTAGGTGCTTCCCTCCGGGGGCCTTAGCTCAGTTGGTAGAGCGCCGTCTTTGCATGGCGGATGTCAGGGGTTCGACTCCCCTAGGCTCCACACACCAGACCCCCTCTGACCTGTACGCATACGGTCAGAGGGGGTCTTTTCGCGTGCTGTGCCGTTGCCGGGGCCGGGGCCGGGGCCGGGTCGTGCCGGGCCGGAAAACGGTCCGCAGGCGGTCGCGCACGCCGCCGGGATCCAACTCCATGGGGTCCGGCGCCCGGTGGGCGGGCAGCGGGTTCATCGACGGCCCGGGCCGGGCCGGTTCCACGTGAAACATGCCGTGGGGGGGGGGGGGGGGGGGGGGGGGGGGGGGGGG
This sequence comes from Streptomyces sp. IBSBF 3136, assembly GCF_036815105.1. Lineage (NCBI taxonomy): Bacteria > Bacillati > Actinomycetota > Actinomycetes > Kitasatosporales > Streptomycetaceae > Streptomyces > Streptomyces sp. IBSBF 3136. The sequence goes on along the minus strand of NZ_JAJSZC010000423.1, from coordinate 15 downwards.
GGGGGGGGGGGGGGG
>NZ_JAJSZC010000422.1:0-2550 GCF_036815105.1 Streptomyces sp. IBSBF 3136 | reverse complement strand
CCCCCGCTCTTGTCCCCTTTTACTTCCGCCGGTCTCCACGACCTCTTTGGGAGCGCTTCCATGCCTGATTCCGTGTCGTCTGTGACTTTTCCTCCCGCCTTTCTCTGGGGCGCCGCCACGTCCGCGTACCAGATCGAGGGGGCGGTGCGGGAGGACGGCCGCACCCCCTCGATCTGGGACACCTTCAGCCATACGCCGGGCAGGACCATCGGTGGTGACACCGGTGACATCGCTGTCGACCACTACCACCGCTACCGCGACGACGTGGCGCTGATGGCGGACCTGGGCCTGAACGCCTACCGCTTCTCCGTCTCCTGGTCCCGGGTGCAGCCGACCGGCCGCGGCCCGGCGGTCCAGGTGGGCCTGGACTTCTACCGCCGCCTGGTGGACGAGCTGCTCGAACGCGGCATCAAGCCGGCGGTCACCCTCTACCACTGGGACCTCCCGCAGGAGCTGGAGGACGCGGGCGGCTGGCCGGAGCGGGACACCGCCTACCGGTTCGCGGAGTACGCGCGGCTGGTCGGCGAGGCGCTGGGCGACCGGGTGGAGAACTGGATCACCCTGAACGAGCCCTGGTGCAGCGCCTTCCTGGGCTACGGCTCCGGTGTGCACGCCCCCGGCCGCACCGACCCGGCGGCCTCCCTGCGCGCGGCCCACCACCTCAACCTGGCGCACGGCCTGGGCGCGGCCGCGCTGCGCTCGGCGACGCCGGCCCGCAGCCAGATCGCGATCAGCCTCAACTCCAGTGTCGTACGGCCCCTCTCGCAGGACCCGGCCGACCTGGACGCGGCCCGGCGGATCGACGACCTGGCCAACGGGGTCTTCCACGGCCCGCTGCTGCACGGCGCCTACCCCGAGACCCTGTTCTCCTCGACGGCGTCGGTCACCGACTGGTCGTACGTCCTGGACGGCGACCTCCGCACGATCAAGGCGCCGCTGGACGCGCTCGGCCTGAACTACTACACCCCGTCGCTGGTCTCGGCGGGCACCGGGAAGGCCGAGGGCCCGCGGGCGGACGGCCACGGCGCCAGCGAGCACTCCTCCTGGCCGGCCGCGGAGGACGTGCTCTTCCACCAGACCCCGGGCGAGCGCACGGAGATGGGCTGGACGATCGACCCGACCGGTCTGCACGAGCTGATCATGCGCTACACGCGGGAGGCGCCCGGCCTGCCCCTCTACATCACGGAGAACGGCGCCGCCTACGACGACAAGCCGGACGCGGACGGCCGGGTGCACGACCCGGAGCGCATCGCCTACCTGCACGGCCATCTGGCGGCGGTCCGCCGGGCCATCACCGACGGCGCCGACGTGCGCGGCTACTACCTGTGGTCGCTGATGGACAACTTCGAGTGGGCCTACGGCTACAGCAAGCGGTTCGGCGCGGTGTACGTGGACTACCAGACGCTGGAGCGCACCCCGAAGTCGAGCGCGCGCTGGTACGGCGAGGCGGCGCGGACGGGTGTGCTGCCGGGGGTGGGGACCGCCGTCTGACACCGGGCCCGGTGGCCCGGGAGTGACGGAACAGGGTGCGGCACCCACGGGGGGTGCCGCACCCTGGTTCTGTCGCCCGGTTCCGTTTCCCGGTTCCGTCCCGTGCGGGTCAGTTGAAGGCGCCGAAGGCCTTCGAGAACGCGAACCTGTCCTGGGCGACGGAACTGCAGGTCGCGTCGGCGGTGGGCTTGGTGCCGCCGTCGCACTGCTTGTCACGGGTCGCGGACCACATGGAGAGCCCGCCGAGGCCCTTGGACTTGGCGAAGTTCGCGAGCTGGGTGGCGTCGTCGACCTTGAAGACCTCGGAGGAGACGTCGTTGACGCCGATCATCGGGGTGACCGCGACCGACTTCCAGGCGGCGGAGTCGGACAGCCCGAGCACGCTCTTGACCTGGGCCTGGGTGGCGGTCGCCGCCTGCTCGGCGTAGGTGCCCATGTCCCCGTTGTAGGAGGCGCCGTAGTCCATCGCCATGATGTTGACCGTGTTGATCTTCACGCCGTTGGACTTGGCGTTGGACAACAGATTCACGCCGTCCTGGGTGAGGCCCTCGGGCATCACCGGGAGGGTGAAGGAGACGTCCAGGTTCGGGTGCTGGGCCTGCAGCTTGGCTATCGCCTGGGCGCGACGGGTGTTGGCGGCCGTGTTGGGCAGCGCGCCCCCCTCGACGTCGAAGTCGACCTTGGTCAGCTTGAAGGCGTCGACGGCCTTGCCGTACGCCGCGGCCAGCGCGTCCGCGGAGGAGCAGGTGGTGGCCAGCTCCGAGCCGGAGGCGCCGCCGAAGGAGACCCGGACGTCACCGCCCTTGGCGCGCAGGGCACCGATCTGGGCGGCCACGCCGTCGCCGGTCAGGTCCGTGACACCGCCCCACTTGGGGGTGCAGCCCCCGCCGTCGGTGACGAAGGCGAGGTTGTAGTTCTTCACGCCGGTCGCGTCGGCCGAGGCGAGCAGGTCGAAGGCCGGGTAGAGGGAGGTGTCGACGTAGGGCGCGAAGCCGGCCGAGGCGGTGCTGCCGCTACCGGTGCCGCCGGTGGGGGTGGGGGTGGCGCTCTGCGTGGGGG
>NZ_JAJSZC010000421.1:0-3104 GCF_036815105.1 Streptomyces sp. IBSBF 3136 | reverse complement strand
GGACGCGCCTGGTGGACCCCACTCCAGGACCGGCCGGCCGCGGCGGTGGCTTCCGGGTTCTGTACGACGCGGGGTACGAGATCGACCACATGAAGGAAGAGCTCTTCGCCCGAGCCGCCACGCCGGATGAAGTGAAGCTCCTCCATCTGCCGCCGGGCGAACCCGTAGTCGAGTTGCACCGGACGACCTACACGGCCTCTGACACAGTGGTCGAGTTCGCCATCGGTGTGCACGCGGCTTCGCGTTTCGCCTGGGAGTACGACTTCAAGGTCCCCGNCCGCACAAGCATGGGCCGACACTCGACGCCTGTGGGACTACCACCAGATGGGCCATACCCTGAGGCCGTGCTCAGTCGCGATCGGCTTGGGCAGTCACGACTTGGGTGTGGCCGATACGGCAGTAGACCTCTACAAGCGCAGGATGGCTCCACTGCTTGTGTTCACGGGGGCTACCAGCCCCACGACGCGGGAACGCATGCCTCGAGGCGAAGCCGTGCACTACCGGGAGCGCGCACTTGAGCTTGGTGTCCCCGACTCGGNCATGCCTCGAGGCGAAGCCGTGCACTACCGGGAGCGCGCACTTGAGCTTGGTGTCCCCGACTCGGCCGTCCTTGTGGAGCCGCGAGCGCGGAACACAGGCGAGAACATCCGCTTCTCCCGAGAGCTGTTGAAGGCGGCGGGCACCGACGTGTCCTCCGTCCTGCTGATCAGCAAGCCGTACGAGGAGAGGCGGGCCTACGCCACCGCGCGCAAACTGTGGCCCGAAGTCGAGATCATCAGCGCGTCTAGCCCGATGACGCTGGACGACTACGTCGACTCCATCGGAAACGCCCGCTTGGTGATCGACATGCTCGTGGGTGCGCTTCAGCGACTGCTGATCTACCCGGCGCAGGGCTTCATGATCAGCCAGGCCGTGCCGAACGACGTGCTCCAGGCCTACGAGCGCCTATGCCATGAGGGCTTCACCAGTCGACTCCTGGTTACGGATCAGCCCTCCGCCTAAGCCGCACTGCTTCCTGACCGAGCAGCCCGAGAGCTGTTACAGGTTTCTCTACCTCATCAAGTGCCCGCGCGAGCGCGGGCTGGCCCCTGGGGCCCGACCCCTCTGCGCCTTCGGCGCCGGGGTCAGCCCCTGGGGCCGCAGCGAGCTACGGCCCATGAGTAGAGACCTGGACGCTGAGCGCCACGGTCAGAACATTGCCTCCGGCGGGGGCGCTCAGGCTCCGAGATGCCGGGGGCTCCGTTCGCGGGTGCCGGCCGAGTGTGGCGTGCGCTGGGTGCTCCCATCCCGTCTGCCGTCGACCCAGGCAGAGCCGAGCAGCCGCGGCCCAGGGCGTCAAGGTCGTTCGTCCAGCGGGGCGCTCCACCTTGACGCCCTGAACCACGCCCGCTCCACGGTGTGTGGGTCGACGGCAGACGGGATGGGAGCTGGGGTGAGTGGTCGGTTAGTGGCGGCGTGATCGCTGACCCTCTTGCCAAGTCAGCCGCCATCCGTTTCGTGGATGAGGTGCCGGTCATTCGACGCAGTCGCTCAGGCCCAGCACCTCCGGCTGGTCGCTGGGGAAGTCCCTAGGCATGCCCGGCACGTCGATGGTGCGCCCGTACACGCCGGCCAGGAACTCGACGGCACCGACCGGGAACTCCGACCAGTCGCCGTTGGCCCCGTAGACGACCACCGGCCATGCATCCGGGTCCGGAGAGCTCGTCCTCCAATAGAAGGAGTCCCCCGAATAGGACTCCGCCCAAGAGATCAGACCACCCGGCTGCGGGAAGGGAACGTAGCCCTCGGTGTCGCCCATCTCGTACAGATCCTGAAGGATCTCGTCCTTCCTGGCCTCGGACGCCCATGACACCTCGGTGCCGGGCCGGGGAATGGACACGCTCAGGAAGTCGTCGATGACCAGGATCGGATACGCCTCCGCCAGAGAGCGGAAGTCTGAGGGCAGCGCCGTTCCGAGGGCAGCCTGAAGGGCAGCCCAGTCCACGCTGCGTCCCGCCGCCACACGCCACGGCATCATCGCCGGAAGCGCGGCCTCCAACTCTTCAACCCTCAGCATGCCGTCTGCCAATCCGCGCTGTTCTGGACCACGATGCTGTCGAACAATACTTCCGAAATGGGCTTCCCAGCAGTTGCCGTTGGCTGCCATCCGCGTACCCGATCTTTCGAACGGTGCCGTGGAGCGATGGGGCAGTCCATGTCAAGACCGCGTGCAGCGCCTGACACCAGCGCCTGACACCAACAAGCACGAACAGCAGCGATCGAGGCCGAATCCCCGTGAATGATCGGTCGACGCACAGGGACGGTCGGCCGATGTGGACAGACCCCTGTGGTCGACCTGATAAGGATGAGGCCACAGGTTCAAATCCTGTTAGCCCCACCAGCGAAAAGGCCCCCGGTCCACTTGGATCGGGGGCCTTTGACATCTCTGGCTGGCGTCTGCGCTGTCATCCTCTGGTCTCGATATGGACCCTCGTCAGCGCGAACAGGATCAGAAGGTCGAGTGTCATCGCGGGGATGGCCCACAACGGGTAGTACGGAACGAACATGAACTGGGTGATCAGGCTGATCGCTGCCACGGCTACACCGGCCCCGCGACCCCAGCTCTGGCCCAGTAGGACTCCCAGGCCGGCGATGACGAGGGCCACTCCGATCACAAGGTGGATCCAGCCCCAAGCCGTCAGGTCGAACCGGTAGGCGTACCGGGACGCGGCGAACAGGGAGTCGTGTGCGATTCCGGATGCGCCCATCAGGACGCTGAGGGGACCGCTGAGCAACATCAGGATGCCGGCGAACGAGGAGGCGCCGTTGATCATCTCGCTGCCGCCGGGCCCCCCGCGTCGCTGTGTCCTGTTCGGCGCCGTCGTCATGGCCGCAGCCTTCCTGTACAGCGCGGTCACCGACGCACACTGCCCGTGCGAAGCCGGCCACGCTCCCCTGACAGCATCACCGCAATCCTTCGGGACCGCGACCGCAACCCGCGTCGCCATGGCTGAGCCATGCGCCCCGACCTGTCAAGGAGGCCGTGGGCCCCTGACATCAGCGTCCTGCTCCACCCTCCCCCGCCCCGCGCCCCTTCCGTCAGGCTGTGGCGGCCGGGGTGAGGT
>NZ_JAJSZC010000420.1:0-2584 GCF_036815105.1 Streptomyces sp. IBSBF 3136 | reverse complement strand
GGGCGGGGGAGGGGGTCTTACGGTTCCGGGGTCGGAAGCGCACCTGGAGGGAAGCACTGTGAGCGACCTGATGCTGAAGTTGGTGGTTGCGATGCAGCGACGCACCAACGACAAGGGCCAGACCGCCGTCGAGTACCTGGGGATCATCGCGGTGGTGGTGGCGATCGTGCTGGCGATCACGGGTACGGACATCGGTCAGTCGATCCTCGACAAGATCCAGGCGAAGATCCAAGAGATCACCTGATCCTTCGCCGTCGGCTCGGTGACGCAGGGCAGGCCTTCCCCATCTACATCACGGTGGTGGCGGGTCTGCTCTTTCTTGCGTTCGCCTACCTGGCCGTCGGCCAGGCCGCGGTGAATCGGAGTGGAGCGCAGACGGCGGCTGACGCGGCGGCGCTGGCGGCGGCTCAGGAGACACGCGACCAGCTCGTGCACAGGTGGCTCACTGACCTGCCCGACCCCACCAAGTGGCAGGACATCTTCGAAGGCAAGGGCAGTGGCGACGACTGCTGGCGGGCGGAGCAACTGGCCGCAGAGAACGACGCGAGTCTGCAGGGCTGCGCCCCTGGTCCGCTGAAGTACGAGGTGACGGTCGAGACCAACAAACCGGTCGGTGACTCGGTCGTGCCCGGGACGGAGGGCATCAAGTCCACCGAGTCCGCGAAAGCCGTGATCGAGCCGCTGTGCGATCCCCCGAGTGCGGACACAGGGAGAGACGCGCTGCCCCGACTCATCTGCGGGGACAAGACCTGGGACGTGAACCCGGATGACAAAGCCGGTCTGCCGGGCCCGGATGACCTTTTCGACGTCCACTTGGCCACGAACGACGAACGATGAAGGAAGCGGAGCGATGAGCATTCGGTTCACTGCGAAGGCCCGCAGGGGGATGGTCGCGTTGGCCGCTGCGGCCTGCTTGGCCGTCGGAGTAGCTGGCTGTGGCGGTGGGGGCGACGACGGGAAGAAGCCGGAGGGATCAGCCTCCGCGACCAGAAGCGGCGGGTCCAAGCCGAGTGCTCAAGAAGGCCAGTCCGACGAGCCGTTGGCCGAGCTGAAGGGGCCCAGTGGCCTACTCCTGTCGATCACCTCGGTCCAGAGGGACGCGGGCGGATTCGTCACCGTGAACGGCGCTTTGAAGAACGACAGCGGCAGTGCCGCGATCATCCCGTCAAGCGTTCGCGGAAACGAGACCGAGATCATCAGGAACGGCAGCTCGCTGGGCGGCGCCACGCTCGTCGACTCCAAAGGGAAGAAGCGCTACTACGTTCTGCGCGACACAGATGGACGACCACTCACGACCACCGGACTGACGTCGCTGAAGGCCGGTGAGGAGACCCAGGTCTTCATGCAGTTCCCCGCCCCGCCCGCCGCCACATCCGAAGTCGACTTCCAGTTGCCCGGGTTCCCCACGGCATCCATCCAGATCTCCGGGTGAGGCCGAAGTGACCACCACACCCCGCCTCACCCTCACCCTCACCGCCGCAACCCTCCTCGTCCTCACGAACCTCTCGCTCGCCCGGGCCGACGACACCGGACCCAGTGAGCCCCCGGGTACGGAACCCTCCGCCACCGCGCCCGTGAAGATCGACCCCACCGACCCGGACCTCAAGCTGCCCGAGGGCGCCACCCTCGTGCAGCCCAAGGTGCTGGACATCAAGTCGGTCGTGGAGGACCAGAGCGGGGACGAGCGCCGGGAGGACACCAACGCGGACGTGACCTTCGCGCTCCAGGCCGAGGTGCTGTTCAGCAAGGACAGCGCCAAGCTCGGCGACGAGGCGAAGGCACGCATCGCGACGATCGCCGAGGAGATCAAGAAGCAGAACGCGACCCAGATCCGCGTCTTCGGCTTCACCGACAACCTCGGCTCGTCCGCCCACGGCGACGTCCTGTCCAGGCAGCGCGCCAACGCCGTCCAGGCCGTCCTGGACCAGGACCTGAACGACCCGGACGTCACCTTCGAGGTGCGCGGCTACGGCGAGCAGTACCCGATCGCGGACAACTCGACGGAGGCCGGGCGGAAGAAGAACCGCCGAGTGGAGGTCAGCTTCCCGCGCACCGGTCAGTGAGCCGCGGGCCCACCCACCTCGTAGTCGAACCAGATCCGATGGGTGCCGTCGGCGTCGACGGCCAGCCCGCCGGCCCCTCGGATCCCGGTCAGCGCCTCCGTACCGCTGCCCGGCACGATCACGAAGAACTCGGCCTCGCGCCCTTCACCCCGGGTGGTGGCCGAGTGGGCGAAGTTGAAGGTGCCGGCCGCCCCGTGGAGGGAGCCCCGGAAGGACTCCATCGCCAGATAGGTGCCGGTGCCGCTGTCCTGGTCGTAGGCGGCGGTGAACAGGGTCGACGACACCCCGTCGATCTCGCCCCCGTACCGCTTGCGCATGGTGGCCACCCCGACGGGCACCGCCGTCTCGACCACCGGCTCCGGCTGCCGCAGCGGCGCCGGGCTGAACTCCTCGACCTCGAACGTTCCTGAAGCTCGCATGCCCGGATGCTAGACACCACCACTGACAACCGCCCGAAGCCGGCGGTCACCGGGGCCCGCGGGCTACGGACCTCACCCCGGCTCCACGGCCACCCGGACCCC
>NZ_JAJSZC010000419.1:0-2585 GCF_036815105.1 Streptomyces sp. IBSBF 3136 | reverse complement strand
CCCCCCCCCCCCCCCCCCCCCCCCCCCCCCCCCCCCCCCCCCCCCCCCCGCGCCCCCCCCCGGTCCGGCGAGGCGGTGCCCCCCGGCGGCCGCGGATCGGTCAGGAATCGAGAAGCGTCGGCCGCGGGCGGGGGCTAGCGTGACCCGGGCGAGCCGACGGCGACGATGGGGACGGGATGACCATGGCAACGAGCACCGACACGCAGGCGGCCGAGCCGCACGCTGCCGACAGTCACGATCTGATCCGGGTGCACGGCGCGCGCGAGAACAACCTCAAGGACGTCAGCGTCGCCCTCCCCAAGCGCCGGCTGACGGTGTTCACCGGCGTCTCCGGGTCGGGCAAGAGCTCCCTGGTCTTCGACACCATCGCCGCGGAGTCGCAGCGGCTGATCAACGAGACGTACAGCGCCTTCGTCCAGGGCTTCATGCCCACGCTGGCCCGGCCCGAGGTCGACGTGCTCGACGGGCTGACCACCGTGATCACCGTCGACCAGCAGCGGATGGGCGCCGACCCGCGCTCCACGGTGGGCACCGCGACCGACGCCAACGCGATGCTGCGGATCCTGTTCAGCCGGCTCGGCACCCCGCACATCGGCTCGCCCAAGGCGTTCTCCTTCAACGTCGCCTCCATCAGCGGGGCGGGCGCGGTCACCGTGCAGCGCGCCGGACAGACCGTCAAGGAGCGGCGCAGCTTCAGCATCACCGGCGGCATGTGCCCGCGCTGCGAGGGCCGGGGTACGGTCACCGACCTCGACCTCACCCAGCTCTACGACGCCTCCAAGTCCCTCACCGAGGGCGCCATCACCGTTCCCGGCTACAAGGGAGGCGGCTGGAACTCCCGGCTCTACGCCGAGTCGGGGTTCTTCGACCCGGACAAGCCGATCAGCACGTTCAGCGAACAGGAGCTGCACGACTTCCTGCACCGCGAGCCGACCAGGATGAAGATCGCGGGCATCAACATGACCTACGAGGGTCTGGTCCCGCGGATCCAGAAGTCGATGCTCGCCAAGGACCGCGAGGGCATGCAGCCGCACATCCGCGAGTTCGTGGACCGCGCGGTCACCTTCACCGCCTGCCCCGACTGCGAGGGCACCCGGCTCAACGAGGGCGCCCGGTCCTCCAGGATCAAGGGCATCAGCATCGCCGACGCCTGCGCGATGCAGATCAGCGACCTGGCCGCCTGGGTGCGCGCCCTGGACGAGCCCTCGGTGGCCCCGCTGCTGGTGGCGCTCGGGGAGACCCTCGACTCGTTCGTGGAGATCGGTCTCGGCTACCTCTCCCTGGACCGGCCGGCGGGCACCCTGTCGGGCGGCGAGGCGCAGCGCACCAAGATGATCCGCCACCTCGGCTCCTCGCTCACCGACGTCACCTACGTCTTCGACGAGCCCACCACGGGCCTGCACCCGCACGACGTCCAGCGGATGAACGACCTGCTGCTGCGGCTGCGGGACAAGGGGAACACCGTGCTCGTCGTGGAGCACAAGCCGGAGGTCATCGCGATCGCCGACCACGTCGTCGACCTCGGCCCCGGCGCCGGCACGGCGGGCGGCACCGTCTGCTTCGAGGGCACCGTCGACCGGCTGCGGACCAGCGGCACCCTCACCGGCCGCCATTTCGACGACCGCGCGGCCCTGAAGGAGACGGTGCGCGAGCCCACCGGCGTGCTGGAGATCCGCGGCGCCCGCACGCACAACCTGCGCGATGTCGACGTCGACGTCCCCCTCGGCGTGCTCACGGTCGTCACCGGCGTCGCCGGCTCCGGCAAGAGCTCGCTCGTGCACGGGTCGATCCCGGCCGGCGCGGGCGTGGTGTCGATCGACCAGACCGCGATCCGCGGATCGCGCCGCAGCAACCCGGCGACGTACACCGGACTGCTCGAACCGATCCGCAAGGCGTTCGCCAAGGCCAACGGCGTGAAGCCGGCCCTGTTCAGCGCCAACTCCGAGGGCGCCTGCCCCACCTGCAACGGCGCCGGCGTCGTCTACACCGACCTGGCCATGATGGCCGGCGTCGCCACCACCTGTGAGGAGTGCGACGGCAAGCGGTTCGAGGCGTCGGTGCTCGACCACCACCTCGGCGGCCGCGACATCAGCGAGGTGCTGGCGATGTCGGTGACCGAGGCCGAGGAGTTCTTCGGCGCCGGCGACGCCCACATCCCGGCCGCCCACCGCATCCTGCGGCGACTGGCCGACGTCGGCCTCGGCTACCTCACCATCGGGCAGCCGCTCACCACGCTCTCCGGCGGCGAGCGGCAGCGGCTCAAGCTGGCCACGCACATGGCGGACAAGGGCGGCGTCTACGTCCTCGACGAGCCCACCGCCGGCCTCCACCTCGCCGACGTCGAGCAACTGCTCGGCCTGCTGGACCGCCTCGTCGACTCCGGCAAGTCGGTCATCGTCGTCGAGCACCACCAGGCGGTCATGGCCCACGCGGACTGGATCATCGACCTCGGGCCCGGCGCCGGCCACGACGGCGGCCGGGTCGTCTTCGAGGGCACCCCCGCCGACCTGGTACGGACCCGCACGACCGTCACGGCCGAGCATCTGGCCGCGTACGTGGGGGCGTAAGGGGGACGGGACGGGGAG
>NZ_JAJSZC010000418.1:0-2669 GCF_036815105.1 Streptomyces sp. IBSBF 3136 | reverse complement strand
GCCCTCTCCGCCCGCCGCACCGCCGCCCTCCAGGCAGACATCGAGGCCCTCGTCGACGGCCTCCTCGACGCCCTCCCGCCCGGCGAGACGGTCGACCTGCGCGAGCACCTCGCCTACCCGCTCCCGATCGCTGTCATCGGCAAGCTCATGGGCGTCCCCGCCGACCAGCGCACCGCATTCCGCACCGGGGTGGACAACGTGTTCGCCACCCACCTCTCCGCCGAGGAACAGGCTGTGAACACCACCGCCCTCTACGGCCTGCTTGACGCCTTGATCGAGACCAAGCGCACTGAGCCCGGTGAGGACATGACCTCGCTGCTGATCGCCACCCGCGACGAGGAGGACGGCTCCGCCCTCAGCCACGCCGAGCTACGCGACCCGCTCCTGCTGATGATCAGCGCCGGATACGAGACCACCGTCAACGTCATCGACCAGGCCATCACCACCCTGCTGACCGATCCCCAGCAGCTTGCCCACATCCGGGAAGGCCGCTGCACCTGGCAGGACGTCGTCGAGGAGACCCTGCGCCACCAGCCCGCGGTCAAGCACCTTCCCCTGCGCTACGCCCGCACCGACATCCCGCTCCCCGACGGCCAGACAATCAAGGCCGGCGAGGCGATCCTCGCCTCCTACGCCGCCGCCAACCGCCACCCCGACTGGCACAAGGACGCCGACCGTTTCGACGCCACCCGCCCCAGCAAGGAACACCTCGCCTTCGGACACGGCGTTCACTTCTGTCTCGGTGCCCCGCTCGCCCGACTCGAAGTCGCCACCGCGCTGCGCCTGCTCTTCGAACGCTTCCCCGACGCCCAACTCGCCACAGAGCGAACTGCGCTGAAGAGGCTGCCGAGCCTTATCAGCAACGGACACGCCTCCGTCTCCGTGCGCCTGCGTCCGATGCCGAGCCATTGACCGAGACCGACGAGGAAGACCACCATGACTGCCCCCGCCCCGACCACGCCGTTCATCCACCAGCACCGACAGCCCGAGCACGGCCAGGGAGACCAGCAGTCGCGACAGATCGGCCGACCGCCGCACATCACGCGGCGGGGGCGCGTCGATCGCCGGCGCCGCCCGGTCGTCCGCCTTCCCCATGATGTCGGAGGACACGATCATGTCGCGCTGCCCCGGTCACCTCCGGCCCCCGGCAGGGACGCGAGGACGGCCCATGCGCTCACTTCCCGGGACGTCGTCCGGCCAACCCGGACACCCGTTTCATCGTCCCACCGCGGGGCGGCCTATCGGGCGGCTCCGCTCATCCGGGCTCGGTTCTCCGCGAGGAGTTCCTGCACCCTGCGCTCGACCTCCTCGGGGTCGACTCTCAGGGCGCGGCCCATGAGGATCGACCACACCTCCGAGCGCACATTGGTTTCGAAGTCCAGGTCTGCGCGGACGTTCTCGCGGGCGGCCTGGCGGTTCTGACTCACCATGACGAAGGTGGACAGGAAGATCGCCTCCAGGCTGACGATCATGGTGAGCAGTCCGAAGGGAAAGGGATCCCAGACCGCCTCCTGGCCGAACGCACCCTAGTTGAACACGATCCAGACCGTAACCACAGCGCGTGCAGGTACACGAACAGCATGGTCCCGGCGAAGGCGGTGATCGCGTCCGCGATCTTGTCCTCGGTCCCGCGTATCCGCGCGAGCACGCCCTGCTCGCGCAGCAGCCGCAGCCCCGGACGGCCGAGACCGCCCGGACGGTTCACAGCACCGCTCATCAGCACTCCCCGGCCGATCGTCGACGTGGAACAGCCGTCAGCGTGCGTGGCGGGCGGGCCTGATCCCCGCGTCGACCGACCGGGGACGCGCTCGAAATACGGCACGCGGCGCAGTGGTGCGGGGCCGGGTGCGGTCAGCGCTCCGTGACCTTGCCCGCCGCCACCACCTCCAGGCGGCGGGTGACCCGCACCGCGTCAAGGGGCCGCCCCGAGCGGGAGGCGACCCCTGGTCCGGTTCCTCCGACCCCTCCAGGGGCTGTACTTGCTCGCACTGGTGGAAGCGGCGCATCAGCCGGGCGCTGCGGCCGCGGTCGCAGCGGTGGCGTCCGGGGCGTCCGTGAAGGGCTGTGTCTGGCGCCGGAAGCAGTGTCCGGGGCCCGGCGCAACATCTGCCGGTTCCGCCGGGCAGAGCAGGTACGCCTGCAGCACCGCACCGCACCGTACACGTGGCCGTATACGGGCAGCGGCGTGTCGGTGATGAGCACGCGGACCAGGCGGCCGGCGACCAGGTGGCGGACGACCGTGCCGGGCTGGACCGGGGGCCGGGGGTGTCAGGAGGCGGCTCGGTAGACCGTGGTGGGGCCGATGACGCCGGCGCCCGAACTGGCTGGGCCTGAGGAGCACTTGACCATGCCGGACATGGTCCGCCGGCTCAAGCGGGTGCTGGGCGAGCGCCGCCCGGTCCTTGCCGTCCCCGTCCCCGGAGCGGCCGGCCGGGCCATGGCCGGCGGCGCGCTGCTGCCCACCCGGCCCGGCCCGCGCGGCACAGTCACCTTCGAGCAGTGGCTGGCCACCCGCCACCCCGCCCCCCGCATCCGCCGCGGCAAGGGACCGGCACCGGCATGAGGCCCCCCGCTGGACCGGCCTCGCGCTGCTTGCCGGCCTCTCGTCGGGGTGGAGGAAATCTGTCGTGGTCGTAGTAGACATCGGCCGTGGGCGGGGTTAGTGTTTC
>NZ_JAJSZC010000417.1:0-2816 GCF_036815105.1 Streptomyces sp. IBSBF 3136 | reverse complement strand
GAGGAACGGGGGCCGGGCGGGGCGGGCCGCCCGGCACCGCGGATACCGCCCATGCTGCCACGCAAGATCCACTGCGCCGCGGCCGCCCGCTCCGGCTCCTCCGGGCGCACTCTCACTCGAAGCGGCTGGTGTCCCCGGCTCCGCGCCGCACGATCTCCACCCCGCCGCCGGAGAAGTCCACCACCGTGGTCGGCTCGGTGCCGCAGTCGCCGGAGTCGACCACCGCGTCCACCGCGTGGTCGAGCCGGTCCTTGATCTCCCAGCCCTGGGTCATCGGCTCCTCCTCGTCCGGCAGCAGCAGCGTGCTGGACAGCAGCGGCTCGCCCAGCTCGGCCAGCAGCGCCTGGGTGACCACGTGGTCCGGGATCCGCACCCCCACGGTCTTCTTCTTGGGGTGCAGCAGCTTGCGCGGCACCTCGCGGGTGGCCGGGAGGATGAAGGTGTAGCTGCCCGGGGTGGACGCCTTCACGGCCCGGAACACGTCGTTGTCGACGTGCACGAACTGCCCGAGCTGCGCGAAGTCCCGGCACATCAGGGTGAAGTGGTGCCGGTCGTCCAGACGGCGGATCGAGCGGATGCGGTCCATGCCGTCCCGGCTGCCAAGTCGGCAGCCCAGCGCGTAGCAGGAGTCGGTCGGGTATGCGATGAGCGCACCCTCCCGGACCGCGTCGGCGATCTGTCCGATGCTGCGCGGCTGGGGGTTCTCGGGGTGCACGTCGAAGTACTTCGCCATTCGCCGAGCTTAATGCCGCCCACCCGGACCGTGCGCGCGGCACCGGCACGCCACGGGGTTCCGGCACGCGCACGGCGGGGCGGGAACCCGGGCCCGACGCAGTTTGAAACTCGTCAGGTGTACGTCGTTGAATCCGGGGCAATCGACCGGTGAAGCACCCGGGGCCGTCCCCCCGCTCCGGGTCGCGGTGTCTCCGCCGGCGGTCCAACCCCCCCAGGGCCGCCGGCGGAGCCGCGTCTGCCGGCAGCCCAGCAGATGGCGGGCGCTGCCGGGGCCTGGGGTAACGTCCCTGGGGAGAGCCGGGGTCGAACCCCAGGATTTCCTAGGACGAGGAGATGGGTGACGTGGCCGGCCGAGCCGACGAGGCCCCCCGCACCCGGCAGCCGCACGACGCCGACGGCGTGTGGGCGGAGCAGCTGCTGGACCATCTGCGCCCCGCGGGCCGCGAACCACGCCGGGTCGTCGGCTGGCTCGGACCCGCCGTGGGAGCCGAGGTCTGCCTCCGGGACGCGCACGGCGGCCTCCTCGCCGGCGAACCCCTGCCCCTCGACGAGACCGTGCTCGCCGACCTGGTCACCGGCCGGATCTCCGCGGCCGCCCTGGAGGACGGCGGACGCCATGTCCGCATGGTCGCGATACCCCACCCGCAACAGGGCCGGGCGGTCGGCGCGGTGCTCGCGGTGTCCCGCCCCGAACCCTTCGACCGGCGCGCCGCCGAGATCGTCAACCGCACCGCGAGCGTCCTCGAACTGCTCCTGCGCGAGCGGGAGCTGACGGAGGCCGGGCGCCGGCTGCGGCGTGCCACGGCCGATCTCCGCCTCGCCATCCTGCAACTGCTGATGGTGGAGGACACCGTCTCCGCCCGCCGGGTCGCCGCGGGCCTGTGGCCCGGACTGCTGGAGGCCGACGCGGCCCGGGTCTACGTCCTGGAGGGTGCCCCTCCGGACCGGGACCGGCTCGCCGAGGACTGCGCCGACGCCACCGGCGGCGAGGCCCTCGTCGTGCGCTGCCCCGCGATGGACGGCCACGTCATCGTCGTCACCCCCCGCCCGGCGGCGGGGGAGCGGCTGCGCTCCCTCGTCGCCGGCCGGCCCGGCGTCTTCCTCGGCGGCAGCCTCCGCCAGCGCCTCGCCCGGACCGCCACCGCCTACGCGCAGGCCATCAGCGCCCTCGCCGTCGCCCGCTTCCGCCCCGACCAGACGGCCGTCTACGCCGAACGCACCCGCCCCGCACGGCTCATGGAGCCGGTCGCGCTGCGCGCCTGGTCCGCCGGAGTGCTGCGGCCCCTCGACCGGCTGCCCCACCACATCCGCGCCGAACTCCTCGCCACCACCCGGCTCGGCCTCGAGTTCACCGCGGTCAACGCGGCCAAGATACTCGGCGTCAGCCGCAACACCGTCCGGGCCCGCATGGACCGGGTCGAGACCCTGCTCGGCGCCGACTTCTCCGACCTCACCACCCGCGCCGCCGCCCACCTCGCGCTCAACACCGAGGCGGCGCGGGAACCACAGGACACCGACGAGCCGGCCCCGGCCCCGCAGGCCCCCGCGCGCCTGGGCGACCTGCTCACCTCGGCCGCGCTGCGCGCCTGGGCGCACGACCTCCTCGGCCGCCTCGACGGCGACGGCCGCGACCTGCGCGGCACCCTGCGCGCCTGGATCGCCGCGGACTCCAACGCCGAACGCGCAGCCCGCGACCTGGGCGTCCACGCCCAGACCGTGCGCGACCACGTCCGGGCCGCCGAACCCGTGCTGGAACGCCAGCTGCTGGCCATGGGCAGCGACCTGTACGAGGTCGTGCTGGCCCATCTGTCCACCGGCGCCCTCGCGGTGCCCGCACTCGGCAGGTGAACCGGGGCGAACCGGACTCACCTGTGCACGAGTGAGTCCTCGCCGCTCCCGGGAGGGCACCGGCGCGATACCCGCCGCCCTGTCCCCCCGCGTAGATTCATCGGGCCGCGGGGCACGACCGGAACGGGGGACCGGTCGGAGCCCCGCGCGCCCCGGGCCCCCCGCGGGGCCCCCCCCCGCGGGCCGCCCGCCCCCCCCCCCCCCCACCGCCCCGCCCCCCCGCCCGCCCGCGG
>NZ_JAJSZC010000416.1:0-4437 GCF_036815105.1 Streptomyces sp. IBSBF 3136 | reverse complement strand
GCCCCCGCCACCAGATGGGCCCGCACCTCCACCGCCCCGTCGGCCACCACCAGGCTGGTCACCCGCGCCCCGGACGCCACGGTGTACCGGGAGGCCGCCCAGTCCTCTCCGACGCCCAGCGGCACGATGCCCGAACGGACGGGGTCCCCGCCGATCACGACGACGTTGTCGGGCGGCGACGCGAGCGGGCGGGTGACCGTGGAGTAGGCGAAGCGGGTGTAGTGCGGGTCGTACCGGACGTCCTCGCTGCCGTGGTTGTGCAGTCGGACCACACCGTCCGAACGGGTCGACTGCAAGAGCCAGTTGGGGCCCTCGACCGGTCGCACCACGTCGGCTCGCCCGGCCGGTCCGGGCTCCTCGGGTGCCGTCCAGACCGCGTGGTCAGGTGGCAGCAGGAGGCCGAGGAAGCCCTTGGCGGCCCAGTACGGCGAGGCCGGTCCTGAGTAGCTCTGCAGGACGGTCTCGTCGGGGCCGTGCCAGCCGAGGGTCAGCAGGCCCCGGCCGTCCACGGCCCCACGGTCCAGGAAGTACTTGAGCGCGCCGGACGCCAGCCGGCGCGTCTCGCCCGGCGGCAGCGGTGTACGTCCGGTGAGCGCGCCGAGCCACAGCGGGGCCGCGGTGGCGAACCGGTACGTCAGCGAGCGGCCCTGGTGCAGGGGCGCGCCGTCGGTGCCGAACAGGTGGGAGTAGTCGGCGAGATGGGCCTCCAGGCGGGCGCCGTAGAGGTCGAGGAGCCGCTC
Organism: Streptomyces sp. IBSBF 3136; assembly: GCF_036815105.1. Taxonomy (NCBI): domain Bacteria; kingdom Bacillati; phylum Actinomycetota; class Actinomycetes; order Kitasatosporales; family Streptomycetaceae; genus Streptomyces; species Streptomyces sp. IBSBF 3136. The sequence continues at coordinate 3,697 of NZ_JAJSZC010000416.1, read as the reverse complement.
GTCGCCCGCGAGCCAGGCGTGCAGCACCGGGTACAGGTGCATGGCCCAGCCGTTGTAGTAGTCGTACTTGCGGCCGTCCCCGTCGGTGTACCAGCCGCCGCCGACGTACCAGTCCTCGATGCGCTCCAGGCCGCGGTCGACCGCCTTGCGGGCCGCCTCGGGTTCGTGGCCGATCTCCAGCAGGAAGCCGCCGACGGTCACGGGGAACAACTCCCAGTTGCACGGCCAGGGTTCGGCGGTGAGCGCGCCGATGAGCCAGGCGGCCGTCCGCTCCTGCACGGGCCGGTCGAGGCGGTCCCACAGCAGCGGTCGGGTCAGGCGCAGGGCGAGGGCGATGGACGCCGCCTCGACCAGGGGCTGGCTCCGGTCGGTGACGCTCGGCCAGACACCGCCGGGCCCGGTGCGCAGGCCGTCGGCGTAGCGGCCGAGGACGGTCTCGTCCTGGCGGAAGGCGGCCAGCAGCAGCGTGCGGGCGTATCCCTCCAGGCCGTCGGAGAGGTGGCCCGAGTGGCTCACATGGTCACCGGGGAGGTGGTAGAGGGCGCGGTCGGGGGTGGCCCAGGGCTCCACGGCGGCGAGCAGGGCGTCGGCGGCGGTCTCCCAATGGGCGCGGGTGTAACCGGTGTACGGGCTCGTGGTGCGGTCCTCGGCGGGCAGGTGGATCACGGTCGCGGTCCTTCCCTTCCTGGTCTTGCCGACCTTCGGCCTCGGCGGCCCTCCTCGCCTTCGCTACCCGTGTTCCGGCCTCGGCACCCGATGCCGGGCGAGCTTCCGCCACCGACGAGTACGCCACGACGAGCGGCGGGGGGGGGGGGGGGGGGGGGGGGGGGGGGGGGGGGGGGGGGGGGGGGGGNCCCCCCCCCCCCCCCCCCCCCCCCCCCCCCCCCCCCCCCCCCCCCCCCCCCCCGATCCACAGATCCACACCCTGGTCCGGCCCGGTCCGGCCGGATCCAGCCCGATCAGGTCGGCTCAGTCCGTGCCGGACTCCATCGCGGCGCGGTCGAGCATCGCCTCCTCGTCGGCGACCTCGCCGCGCGAGGCGATCGCCTCGGCGCCGCCCTCGGCCATGGCACCGATCAGCCCGGTCGAGGCCGCCTGCGCGGCGCCGACGAGCGTGGGCTGGCCGGTGCCGACCATGCCCAGGCCGGCGTACTGCTCCAGCCGCGAGCGGGAGTCGGCGATGTCCAGGTTCCGCATGGTGAGCTGACCGATGCGGTCCACGGGGCCGAACGCCGAGTCCTCGGTCCGCTCCATGGAGAGCTTGTCCGGGTGGTAGCTGAGCGCCGGGCCGCTGGTGTCGAGGATCGAGTAGTCCTCGCCGCGCCGCAGTCGCAGGGTCACCTCGCCGGTGATCGCCGCGCCGACCCAGCGCTGCAGCGACTCGCGCACCATGAGCGCCTGCGGGTCCAGCCAGCGGCCCTCGTAGAGCAGCCGGCCGAGCCGCCGGCCCTCGTTGTGGTAGGCGGCGACGGTGTCCTCGTTGTGGATGGCGTTGACGAGGCGCTCGTATGCGATGTGCAGCAGCGCCATACCGGGCGCCTCGTAGATGCCGCGGCTCTTGGCCTCGATGATCCGGTTCTCGATCTGGTCGGACATGCCGATCCCGTGCCGGCCGCCGATCGCGTTGACCTCCATGACGAGGTCGACCGGAGAGGCGAACTCCTTGCCGTTGACGCTGACCGGGCGGCCCTGGTCGAAGCCGATCGTCACGTCCTCGGAGGCGATCTCCACCGACGGGTCCCAGAACCGCACCCCCATGATCGGGTCGACGGTCTCGATGCCGGTGTCGAGGTGCTCCAGGGTCTTGGCCTCGTGGGTGGCGCCCCAGATGTTGGCGTCCGTGGAGTACGCCTTCTCCGTCGAGTCCCGGTACGGCAGCCCGTGCGCGAGCAGCCACTCCGACATCTCCTTGCGGCCGCCCAGCTCCGTGACGAAGTCGGCGTCCAGCCAGGGCTTGTAGATCCGCAGGTGGGGGTTGGCGAGCAGACCGTAGCGGTAGAAGCGCTCGATGTCGTTGCCCTTGAAGGTGGAGCCGTCGCCCCAGATCTGCACCCCGTCCTCGAGCATGGCCCGCACCAGCAGCGTGCCGGTGACGGCGCGCCCCAGCGGCGTGGTGTTGAAGTACGGGCGGCCACCCGAGCGGATGTGGAACGCGCCGCAGGCGAGCGCCGCCAGCCCTTCCTCGACCAGCGCGGCCCGGCAGTCGACGAGGCGGGCGATCTCGGCGCCGTACGCGAAGGCACGGCCGGGCACGGAGGCGATGTCGGGCTCGTCGTACTGACCGATGTCGGCGGTGTAGGTGCACGGGACGGCACCCTTGTCGCGCATCCAGGCGACGGCGACTGAGGTGTCGAGGCCGCCGGAAAAGGCGATACCGACCCGCTCGCCGGTGGGGAGGGAGGTGAGGACCTTGGACATAGCAAAATTATGCAACGTTCCGCATCTTCATGCAAACGTCTGAGGTCACGCGCTGCGGCCGGGTGCCCGTCAGCTGGACGGACCGGGCTGTTCGCACCGTGCTTCGACTAGCGTCGGGGCATGACAAGCGACACCGCCCCGAGCCTCGCCGACACCCTCGTCACCAGCACGGTCGTCCTCGACGGCGGCATGTCCAACCAGCTCGCCGCGGCCGGGCACGACCTGAGCGACGAGTTGTGGTCGGCGCGACTGCTGGCCGAGCGGCCCGAGGCGGTCACGGAGGCGCACCTCGCCTACTTCACGGCGGGCGCGGACGTGGCGATCACCGCCAGCTACCAGGCCACCTTCGAGGGCTTCGGCAGGCGCGGCATCGGCCGCGAGGAGGCCGCACGGCTCATGGCGTCGAGTGTCGGGCTGGCCCGTGAGGCGGCCCGGCAGGCACGGCAGGCGGGTGTGACGCGGCCGCTGTGGGTGGCGGCGTCGGCCGGACCGTACGGGGCGATGCTCGCGGACGGGTCCGAGTACCGGGGCCGGTACGGGCTGAGCGTCACGGAGCTGGAGCGGTTCCACCGGCCGCGACTTGAGGTGCTGGCCGCCGCCGAGCCGGACGTGCTGGCGCTGGAGACGGTCCCGGACGCGGACGAGGCGGCGGCGCTGCTGCGCGCGGTGCGCGGGCTTGGGGTGCCCGCCTGGCTTTCGTACACGGTCGACGGCGGCCGCACCCGGGCCGGCCAGCCCCTGGCGGAGGCCTTCGCCCTGGCCGCCGGCGCCGACGAGATCATCGCCGTCGGGGTCAACTGCTGCGCTCCCGAGGACGTCGAGCACGCCGTGGAGACGGCGGCTCGGGTGACCGGGAAGCCGGTGGTCGTCTATCCCAACAGCGGCGAGGTCTGGGACGCGCAGGCCCGGGCCTGGACCGGTCGGAGCACCTTCGGCAGCGACCAGGTCGAGAAGTGGCGGGAGGCGGGGGCGCGGCTGATCGGCGGATGCTGCCGGGTGGGGCCGCGGGCGATCACGGCCGTGGCCCACGCGCTGGGCTCCGCCGGGACGGCGTAGGGAACGGGCGCGCGACGGGATTCCGTATACGGCCAGCTGTCGACTGTCGACCGGCGACCCACAACGCAGGACTGCCGACTGCCGACTGCCGACTGTCGACCGGCGACCGGCGACCGGCGACCGGCGACCGGCGACCGGCGACCACCAACGGTCGACCACCAACCACCAATCCCCCACCACCCCACCTCACCGACGCCGGGCCCCCACCGAGCGGCGCAGGCGG
>NZ_JAJSZC010000415.1:0-2852 GCF_036815105.1 Streptomyces sp. IBSBF 3136 | reverse complement strand
GCCCCGTCGTGGCCGTCGCCGCCCCCCCCGACGCGGCCGACACCTGCTCCAGCACCGCCGCGGCCCGCCCCCCCGCCCGCCGTACCTCCTCGTCGTCCGGCAGCAGCCGCGGCTCCTGCTCCGCGCCGCCCCCGGATCCGTCCGCCCCGGCGGTCCCCGGCCCGGCCGGCGAGAGCAGGGCGAGCGTGCACAGTCCCCCGGCGGTCTGCCCGCTCGCGGACGGCGGCCGCTCCACGGCCCGCAGCAGCAGACTGTCGGTCTGGACGACCTTGGTGGTACCCGCGACGGCGGCGGCCGCCAGCGCGGGCGCGGCGGTGTGGGCGTCGGACAGCACGGTCGTGGACGCCTCCGCGTCACCCGCCGATCCCTCGCCGAGCGCCAACGCGGCCGCCTGATCGAGAAGTTCCTCGATGTGCTGGCCCAACCGGCGGTTGTAGAGCCGCAGTACGAGCCGCAGGCGCGGGTTGAGCCTTCGCGCGGTCAGCGCGGCCCGGATGTTGGTCTCGTCGTCGTCATGGACGAGCGCCAGCGCGGCGGCCCGCTCCACCCCGGCCTCGGCGAGCACGGCCTCCGTGAGCTCGGCCGCCTCCAGCACCCGTTCTCCGTCGGCCCGGTTGCCGTTGCCACCGCTGCCGCCGGTCCCCGCCGTGCCGTTGCCGCCGTTGGCCCCGTTCCCCCCATTGCCTCCGCCGCGGCCGACGGCGGCGCTGACCACGCGGTCGAGCAGCGCGGCCGAGGCAGCACGGGCGCGCCCCACCACCGGGGGCCGCGCCGTGCGCCCGTCGGGCGGCACCACGAGGGTGACCCGCTCCCCGTGCACACCACGCAACTCGGCGGCCAGCCGGTACGCGAGGCCGTCGTCGCCGCACACCACCATGTGCGCCGGCGCGTCACCGGACCCGCCCTGATACGGAACGCTCGCCACGAGGGGAAAGACTGCCCCAAGAGGTCCGTCGGTTCCAGCAATGAGGTGAACACCCCCGCCCCCGGCCGCGTACCGCAGGGGACGGGAGACGGAGCAAGCGGGAGCACACAGCCGGAGGTACCCACCCGTGGCCATCACCGAAGAAGCCCCGCCCGGCGCGCCCGGGCGCGGCCCGGCACACCCGCCGGACGCAGGCCGTGAAGGGCGGCACCTCAGTTCCCCGCTGGTCCTGACCATGATCCTGCTGCTGGCGGTGCTCGCCCAGTCCCCGATCAGGGGGCTGCTCGGCACCCCCCTGATGCAGAGCTGGATGACGGTGTTCGTGGCCGTGACCGTCCAGGCGCTGCCCTTCCTCGTGCTGGGCGTCCTGCTCTCGGCGGCGATCGCGGTCTTCGTGCCCCCGTCCTTCTTCGCCCGTGCGCTGCCGAGCCGACCCGCCCTGGCGGTGCCGGTGGCCGGGATCGCGGGCGCGGTGCTGCCCGGCTGCGAGTGCGCCTCCGTCCCGGTGGCCGGGGCGCTGGTGCGCCGGGGGGTGACCCCGGCGGCCGCCATCGCCTTCCTGCTCTCCGCCCCGGCGATCAACCCGGTCGTCCTGACCGCCACGGCCGTCGCCTTCCCCCGCGACCCGGAGATGGTCGTGGGCCGGCTCCTCGGCGGCCTCCTCGTGGCCTGCGCGATGGGCTGGCTGTGGCAGCGCCTGGGCCGCACGGACTGGCTGCGGCCGCCGGCCCACGGCTCGCACGAGGGCGCCACCAAGGGCGAGGCGTTCTGGAACTCGGTCCGCCACGACACCGTGCACGCGGGCGGCTTCCTGGTCCTGGGCGCGATGGCCGCGGCCACGCTGAAGGCGGTGGTACCGGCGACCTGGCTGCGCACCGCGGCCGACAACCCTCTCGTCTCCGTCCTCGCCCTCGCCGTGCTCGCCGTGCTCCTGTCCATCTGCTCGGAGGCGGACGCGTTCGTCGCGGCCTCCCTCACCCAGTTCTCCCTGACGGCCAAACTGGTGTTCCTGGTGGTGGGCCCCATGATCGACCTCAAGCTCTTCGCCATGCAGGCGGGCACCTTCGGCCGTTCCTTCGCGCTCCGCTTCGCGCCCGCCACCTTCGTGGTGGCCATCGCGGGCGCGGTCCTGACCGGGGCGGTGCTCCTGTGAACCGCCAGGCCCAGACGGCGGTCATGTTCCTGCTCGGCGCCGCCCTGCTGCACGCGGGCGCCACCGACCTGTACCTGCGTTACGTCAAGGCGGCCCTGCAGCCGCTGCTGCTCGCGTCGGGCGCGGTGCTGATCGCGGCCGCCGTGGCGACGGTCTGGTACGAGCGCGGACGCGCCCGCGCGGCGCACGGCACCGAAGAGGCCCACGCCCACCCCGAGCCCCGCATCTCCTGGCTGCTCGTGCTGCCGCTCCTCTCCCTCATCCTCGTCGCCCCGCCCGCGCTGGGTTCCTACAGCGCGCTGCGCAGCGGAACAGCCCTGCAACAGCCGTACGGCTACGGGAAGCTGTCGAAGTCCGACCCGGTGCCGCTCAGCGTGGTCGACTACGCGTCCCGCGCGGCCTACGGCCGCGGGAGCTCCCTGCACGGCCGCCCCGTCCGGGTCACCGGCTTCCTCGCCCTGGACCGCGGCGGCGCGCCTTACCTGGTCCGCATGGCCCTCAACTGCTGTGCGGCGGACGCCCAGCCGGTGAAGATCGCACTGATCGGCAAGCTGCCGCCGGTCCTGCGGCCGGACGCCTGGCTGGAGATCACCGGCACCTACCGCCCCGGCCTGATGCGCGACCCGGTCAACAACGGCCCGATCCCGTACCTGAAAGTCGTCTCGGCCCGGCCCGTACCGACCCCGCACGACCCGTACGACGAGACCTGGAACAACTGAGCCGATACGAGCGGGGGTCGGCGCGAGCCGGTGCGACCGGGGGGGACCCGGGGGA
>NZ_JAJSZC010000414.1:0-2882 GCF_036815105.1 Streptomyces sp. IBSBF 3136 | reverse complement strand
TGACGACGCAGCCGGCCGCCCAGGCCCACGCGGCCGGCAGCGTCGTCAAGGTGACCGGCACCCAGGGCAACTGGCAGCTGACCGTGGACGGGCAGCCCTACCAGATCAAGGGCCTGACCTGGGGCCCTGCCCCGGCCGACGCCGACCGGTACCTCACCGACCTGAAGTCGATGGGCGTCAACACCGTCCGCACCTGGGGCACCGACGCCACCAGCAAGACCCTGTTCGACTCCGCCGCCGCGCACGGCATCAAGGTCATCGCCGGGTTCTGGCTGCAGCCCGGCGGCGGCCCGGGCAGCGGCGGCTGCGTGAACTACCTGACCGACACCGCCTACAAGAACCAGATGCTCGACGAGTTCCCCAAGTGGGCGCAGACCTACAAGGACAACCCCGGCGTGCTCATGTGGGACGTCGGCAACGAGTCGGTGCTCGGACTGCAGAACTGCTACAGCGGCGTCGAACTGGAGCGGCAGCGCGACGCCTACACCACGTTCGTCAACGACGTCACGAAGCGGATCCACGCCGTCGACCCCGACCACCCGGTCACCTCGACGGACGCCTGGGTCGGCGCCTGGCCCTACTTCAAGAAGAACGCACCCGACCTCGACCTGTACGCGGTCAACTCCTACAACGCCGTCTGCGACGTGAAGGCGGCCTGGGAACAGGGCGGTTACACCAAGCCGTACATCGTCACCGAGACCGGTCCGGCCGGGGAGTGGGAGGTGCCCGACGACTCCAACGGCGTGCCGCAGGAGCCCACCGACCGGGCCAAGGCCGACGGCTACACCCGCGCCTGGAACTGCGTCACCGGCCACCGGGGCGTCGCGCTCGGGGCGACCATGTTCCACTACGGCACCGAGTACGACTTCGGCGGCATCTGGTTCAACCTGCTGCCCGCCGGCCAGAAGCGGCTGTCGTACTACGCCGTGAAGAAGGCCTACGGCGCGGACACCTCCCACGACGACACCCCGCCCGTCATCTCGGGGCTGAGCGTCGAGGGCGACCCCGGCAAGGTGCAGGCCGGCCGCGACCTGGTCCTCGACGTCAGGGCGGCCGACCCCGACGGCGACGCGACGTCCTACGAGGTCCTCGACAACAGCATGTACATCGACAAGAGCAAGGAGCTGAACCCGCTCGCCGTCACCGACCTCGGCGGCGGCCGGCTGAAGGTCACGGCACCCGACCGGCCCGGCGTGTGGAAGATGTACGTCAAGGTCAAGGACGGCCACGGCAACGTCGGCGTGGAGAGCCGCTCGGTCCGGGTGGTGCCGCCGGTACCGAACGGCACGAACCTGGCCCTCGGCAGGCCGGCCACCGCCTCCTCCTACCAGCCGAGCTACGGCGACTGCCCCTGCACCGCGGCCAAGGCCGTCGACGGCGACCCGAACACCCGCTGGGCGAGCGACTGGAGCGACACCCAGTGGATCCAGGTCGACCTCGGCGCCCGCACCACGTTCCACCACGTGCAACTGCAGTGGGAGGCCTCGTACGCGAAGGCGTACACCGTGCAGACCTCCGACGACGGCCGGACCTGGCAGACCGTGCGCACGGTGACGGACGGGAACGGCGGCGTCGACGACTTCGACGTCACCGGCACCGGCCGCTACGTCCGGGTCGACGGCACGGCCCGGGGCACCGGTTACGGCTACTCGCTGTACGAGTTCGGCGTCTACGGCTGACGTTCCCCACCGCCACGACGACAGAGAACAGAGGGGGGTGAGGAGCGGGTGGGGATGACCGACCGGGACGAACTCGACCGTCTGCTCGACAAGTTGACCCTACGGGACCGGATCCTGCTGCTCACGGGCGCCACCACGTGGCGCACCGTGGGGCTGCCCGACATCGCCCTGCGGCAGCTGGTGCTGTCGGACGGCCCGGCCGGGGTGCGCGGGGAGGCGTGGGACGAACGCGGCACCTCCGTGCTGCTCCCGTCGGCCTCCGCGCTCGCGGCCACCTGGGACGAGCGGCTGGTCGAGGAACTCGGCGGCCTCCTCGCCCGCGAGGCCCGGCGCAAGGGCGTCCACGCCGTCCTCGCCCCCAACCTCAACCTGCACCGCAGCCCGCTGGCCGGGCGGCACTTCGAGTGCTTCTCGGAGGACCCGGAGCTGACCGGCCGGATGGGTGCCGCCCTGGTCCGCGGCATCCAGGCGCACGGCGTCGCCGCCACCGCCAAGCACTTCGTGGCGAACGACGCCGAGACCGACCGGCTCACGGTCGACGTACGGGCCGACGAACGCACGCTCCGCGAGGTCCACCTGGCGCCCTTCGAAGCGGCGGTGGCGGCGGGCGTCCGGCTGGTGATGGCCGGGTACAACCGGGTGAACGGCACGACGATGACCGCCCACCCGCTGCTGACCGCACCCCTGAAGACCGAGTGGGGGTTCGACGGCGTCGTGGTCTCCGACTGGGGTGCCGTGCGCGACACCAGGACCACCGCGCGCGCGGGTCTCGACCTGCTGATGCCGGGGCCGGCGCAGGAGTGGGGCGAGGCCCTGCTGCGGGCCGTGGCGGCGGGGGAGGTCGAGGAAGCGGCCATCGACGACAAGGCGCGCCGGCTGCTGCGGCTGGCAGCCTGGTGCGGCGCCCTGGGCCGGCCTCCCGTCCCGGCCCGGCCGATCCTGCCGTCCCGGCAGGCCCGCGCCCTGGCACGGCGCGCCGTGGCGGCCGGAGCGGTCCTGCTGGCCAACCGGGGCGTCCTCCCGTTCGACCCCGCCGGTCTCGGCACGGTCGCCGTCATCGGCGCTCCGGCCGCCCGCACCCGCACCCAGGGCGGTGGCAGTGCCGGTGTGTTCCCCCAGGACGAGGTGTCGATCCTGGACGGCATCCGGGCGGGTCTGCGCGGCCGGGCCCGCGTGGTCCACGTACCCGGCCCGCCCCCGGAC